>JAKLHH010001208.1 GCA_022710245.1 Myxococcota bacterium | reverse complement strand
AGCGGCGCGGGCGACGCGAGGAGGAGCGATGAGGGTGCTCGTCACCGGACCGGGACCACCCGGACGTGCAGATCAGCGGCGCGGGCGCCGCGAGGAGGAGCGATGAGGGTGCTCGTCACCGGACCGGGATCACCCGGACGTGCAGATCAGCGGCGCGGGCGACGCGAGGAGGAGCGATGAGGGTGCTCGTCACCGGGGGGGCCGGGTTCATCGGGAGCCACCTCGCTAGCCGGCTGCTCGAGCTGGGCCACCAGGTCACCGTCGTCGACAACGAGTCCACAGGGCGGCGCGAGCACGTCCCCGCGGGCGCGCGCTACGTGCGCGGCGACGTGACCGTCGCCGCCGAGCTGGAGCCGGCGTTCGCCGGCGGCCTCGACGCCGTGCTCCACGTGGCCGGGCAGGCCTCCACCATCCGCAGCTTCGACGACCCCGGCGCTGATCTCCACACCAACGTGGGCGGGACGCTCGGCGTGCTGCGGGCCTGCCTCGCGCACCGGGTGCCGCGGCTGCTCTACGCCTCCTCGATGACCGTCTACGGCCACCCTCGCGCGCTCCCCGTCGACGAGGAGCACCCGCTCGCGCCGGCGAGCTACTACGGCGTCGCCAAGCTCGCGGCGGAGCGCTACGTGCACGCGACCGGCGCGCGGGGTGACCTCGACTTCTCCTTCGCGGTGACCTCGTTCCGCATGTTCAACGTCTACGGCGAGCGGCAGAGCCTGGAGAACCCCTACCAGGGCGTGCTGGCGATCTTCCTCGGCGCGGTGCTCCGCGGCGAGCCGATCACCATCTACGGCGACGGCGAGCAGAGCCGCGACTTCGTCTACGTGGGGGACGTCGCCGAGGCGTGGGTCGCCGCGCTCGAGCGGCCGGCGGCGCGCGGCGAGGTGATGAACCTGGGGACCGGCACGCGGCGCAGCCTGCACGAGCTGATCGCCGCGCTCGCGGCGGCGGCCGGCGCGAGGCCCGAGCTGCGCTTCGCGGCCGAGCGCCCCGGCGACCAGCGGCACATGCAGGCGGCGGTGGGCAAGGCGGAGCGGCTGCTCGGCTGGCGGCCGCGGGTCTCGCTCGAGGAGGGGATGGCCCGGACGCTGGCGTGGGCGCGGCAGGCGCTCGGGGGCGCGAGGTGAGCCGGCGCGTCCTCATCACCGGCGGCGCGGGGTTCATCGGGTGCAACCTGGCAGCCGAGCTCCTGCGGAGCGGGGACGAGGTCGTCGTCCTCGACGATCTGAGCAGGCGCGGCTCGCCGGAGAACCTGCACTGGCTGCAGGGCCTCGGCGCGGTCCGGCACCTCGCGGTGGACGTCAGCGACGCGGCGGCTGTCGCGCGCGGGTTCGAGGCGGCCGGGCCGGTGCACGCGGTCTTCCACCTGGCGGCGCAGGTCGCGGTGACGAGCTCGGTCGCCGATCCGCGCCGGGACTTCGAGGTGAACGCGCTCGGCACGCTGAACGTGCTCGAGGCCGTGCGGGCGAGCGGCTCGCGGCCGCTGGTGGTCTTCTCCTCGACGAACAAGGTCTACGGCGGGCTCGAGGACCTCGCGCTCACGCTCAGCGGCGGCCGCCACTGGCCGGCGGACGCGGCCCACGCGCGGGGCATCGACGAGGCCCGCCCGCTCGACCTCCACTCGCCCTACGGCTGCAGCAAGGGCGCGGCCGATCAGTACGTGCGTGACTACGCGCGCATCTACGGCCTGCGCACCGTCGTCCTGCGGCAGTCGTGCATCTACGGTCCGCGGCAGCTCGGGGTCGAGGACCAGGGCTGGCTCGCCTGGTTCGTCATCGCGGCGCTCCTCGGACGGCCGATCACCATCTACGGCGACGGTCATCAGGTGCGCGACCTGCTCGAGGTCTCGGACCTCGTGCGGCTCTACCGCCGCTGCCTCGAGCGCGCGGACGAGCTCGCGGGGCTGGTGCTGAACGTGGGCGGTGGCCCCGGGCGCACGCTCTCCGTCGGGGAGTCGCTCGACCTCCTCGAGCGCGAGCTCGGCCGCCCCATCACGCGGCGGCGGGCGCCGTCGCGGCCAGGGGATCAGCGCTACTTCGTGGCCTGCGTCGACGAGGCCTCCCGCCGGCTCGACTGGCAGCCGCAGGTCGGCGTCGAGGAGGGCCTCGCGCGACTGGCCGCGTGGGTGCGGGAGAACCTGGAGCTCATCGCGGGGCTCCTCGGGGCTGACGGTCCCGGGGCCGCCGTTGGCCCCACCTGACCTGCGACGAGAACCGCTGAACCGCTGACGTTGGCGACGAGAACCGCTGAGGTTTCGCGAGCGGTGCCTCGCGCGTGATCGCCCGAGGCGCACGAGTCCTCAGCGCCCCCTGAAGGATCTCCGACCCTCGCGACGAAGGTCGACGATACTTCAGCGCTGGCGACGGGGCGGCCACGGGGCGGCGACGGTCCTCGCCGAGAGGCTCTGACGTTGGCGACGAGAACCGCGCTCCCGTGCGCCCTCGGCGAGCACGCGATCTGCGCGGGAGCGCGGTGGCGCGGGCCTCGGCGCCCGTGGTATCACTGGCCGAGGAGAACCCCATGCAGCCTCTGCCCTCGCGTCTCGCTGGCGTGGCCTCGCCGCGCCGTCGCGGAGCGCTGACCGCGTCGCTCGCGGCGCTCCTGCTCCTCGGCGCCTGTCCCGAGCGACGCCCGACGCCGCCCCGCCCAGGCTCCGCGCCGAAGGTCCAGCCCCCGGCTCGCGCCGCGCGCGCCACCCGGCCCGGCAAGCGCGTGATCCGCTCCGCCCTCCCCGAGCAAGGGCCGCACCCCGAGTACCCGACCCCCGTCGCCGCCGGCACCGACAACCTCTTCTTCCTCGAGGAGCCCGAGCGCGGCCCGCGCCCGGAGCCCGCGGCGTTCGCGGCTCCGGGCAAGGTGGCCTGGACGGGCCACGCGCACTGCGAGCTCGACCACCTCGCCGTCGTCTGCGGCAA
>JAKLHH010001207.1 GCA_022710245.1 Myxococcota bacterium | reverse complement strand
CACTCGAGGAAAGGGCCGTGTGTCGTGATCTGGCCCAGAGGAGCAGGAGGAGGGAGCAGGATGAAGTGGACCCCGTTTCTTGAACCAGGGGTAAGGTGGAGCCTGTCCAACCAGGCCCTCAAGGGGGATGGGAAGTTGGGGGATGGGTCGATCCTCCCACCCCGCGTTCTTGCCCTCGAGGGCAAAGTTGGGGGATGGGTCTCCGGTCCCACTCCCAATCCTGCGCGAATCTGAGCAAGTCTTGGGGGTAGACCTGGGGTCTCCCCCCTGAAGTTGCGCTGATTCGCGCAAGTTCGGGGGATGGGTCTCCGGTCCCACCCCCGATCCTGCCCTCCGGCGCTGTCTTGATTATGGCTTATATAACTCGCTCGCCGTGGACCACCCTCTGGCCAGCGAGCTTGTGCGTACATTCGGTGACTTGATTGTGGCTTAGTGTGTGATGCGCAGCTCTCCGGCCAGCGCGAGCCCGAGGCCAAAGTGCATGTTGGTCTCAGCGAGCGGGAGCGGAGAGCAAGAGTAGGAGGAGGGAGCAGGAGGAGGGAGCAGGACGAGGGAGCAGGAGCGGGGAGTAGGAGGAGGGAGGTGCGCCGAGCACCTCGCCCACCACCGACGATTTTTTTGCCCAACGATCGGCTTCCTGTTAACTCTGGATGCATCCTCGTTGCACCCAGCTCGCAGACGCAGCAGAAGAGCCGACGCTGTCACCAGACGCAGACAGGAGCGCCAGGGATGAGAGTGCTGATCACCGAGAAGGACCCGATGGTCAGGCAGTGGCTGGGGCTGCAGGCCGCGCAGCTCGGGATCGAGCTCAGCTTCGCCGGCAGCGGGGGTGAGACGCTGCGAGCGATCCACGCGGACCCGCCGGACTGCGTGGTGCTCGACGCCTCGAGCAGCAGCGAGGAGGACGCGCCGCTCTGGACGCAGCTCCGCAGCGCGCCCTCGACGCAGCACATCCCCGTCCTCCTCTACTCCTCCTCGGATCGCTGGCAGCGCGTGGCGGAGCTCGCCGGCGCCCAGGTCGACGGCTTCGTGGCGAGGCCCTTCACCACCGCGGTCCTCCTCGACGCCGCCCGCCAGGCGCGCGCCCGCCGCCTCGCTGTCCCCTCCGCGTAGCTCGTCGTTTCAGTGTCGGCCGCCTCCGGGCCTTCCCGGAGCGCCATGACCCTACAGATCGCGTCGAGGACGCGGGCCCGAGCCGCGAGAGGATCTCAGCGAGCTCGCAGCAGCGCCACGATCTCGGCCGCCGCGCGACGCGCCGTCTCCAGCTCGCTGCCCGGCAGCGTGATCGCCCCCACCACCGCGTGGCCGCCCCCGCCGTAGCGAGCGCAGAGCTCGCCGAGGTTCTCCAGGGGCTCCGGCCGCTGCCAGGGGTTGGAGCCGACCGAGACCTTGCTCCGCCGCGCCGAGTGGGTGAGGCCGACCGTGTAGCGGATCCCGCCCGCGAGGTAGTAGGGGATGAACTTGTTGTAGCCCTCGACGCCGTCGCCGGTGAGGTCGAAGCTGGCGACCCCGTCCTCGAGCTGGAGCCGAGCGCGGAAGAGCTCGAGGGTGCGCTCGTGCTCCTCGAGCACCGGCGCCAGCGCCGCCTGCAGCCGCGGCTCGGCGTGGACCGCCTCGAGGGAGCGGTGCGCGAACCCCTCGATCATCAGCGCGCAGAGCTCCTCACCCGGCGCGCCCTCGAGGAGCATCATCAGCTGCAGCGCGGGCTCGCGCAGCTCCACCGCCTGCGCGGGGCTGACGAACCCGGCGCTGTCGATCAGGTCGGCCCAGCGCACGTGCTCGGCGAAGGGCGCCGCGTCGAAGCCGTGCGCCTGCGCGAGCCAGCGCGCGAGGAGCCCGGCGCAAGAGGGCGCGCCGGGGTCGAAGCGCTTGCGCCCGCTCGCGTCCGCCTCGAGGTGCGCGCGGTCCTCGGGGCGGAGGAACGCGCTCTGGTGGTGATCGCACCACCAGGTCAGCCTCGGCGAGGGGCTGTAGCGGAAGTCGACCACCGCGTTGACCTCGGCGGAGAAGGTGGCCTCGTGATCGCCGTAGGGGTCGCGGGCGCCGTGGGACATGCCGCGGTAGCGCGGGCGCGCGCCCGGGTAGGGTCCCTCCTCGAAGAAGCGCGTCAGCAGCGCGGCGGACATCACGCCGTCGAAGCAGTTGCCATGGTGCAGGATCTGGATCTCGGGGGGCGGCTTGCACATGGAGGGAAGGTAGCCTCGCCGAGCGGTCGCGTCGAGGGCCCGCGAGGAGGGAAGGCGGGAGGGGTCAGCGCCGGGCACCAGGGCCGGCAGGGGTCAGCGGGCAGCAGGCCGGCAGGGGTCAGCGCCAGGCAGCAGGGCCGGCGGGGGTCAACACGGGGCAGCAGGCCGGCAGGGCAGAGCCGGCGGGGCAGCAGGCCGGCAGGCCGGCTCAGGGCCGGCTCAGGGGGAGGCTCAGGTCCCGAGGATCTCCTCGATGCCGGCGTTGATCTCGGACCAGTAGGCCCGCGCGGCGCTGGCGCGGTCCTCGCGGAAGCGCCGCACCCAGCGATCGAGCTCCGCGTCGGCGGCGCCGTCGTGCTGGTAGGTCTGCAGGAAGCACGCGACCATGTCGATCATCCGCTCGGTCTCCCAGAAGCGTGCTTTGCGGCGGTGGAAGATGCGGTGCGCGAGATCGCGGTGCTGCGCGGACCAGTCGGTGCTGGTGCCGTGCTGCCGGTTGACGAGATCGGGGAGCAGGTCCTCGGCCCAGCCGCGGTGCAGGCGGCAGACGCCGAAGTTGTGCAGCATCAGCTCGGCGCTCATCCGCTGCGCGCTCTTGCGCCCGAGGACGCGCGGCGGCACGAACTCGAGGCCGCAGTAGTGGTGGAGCTCGCCGGCGATCGGCATCGGCGTCAGGAAGCCCGGCGCCCAGAAGGGGAGCGGGACCATCTCGCCGGTGTCGCCGTTCGCGTTGTAGA
>JAKLHH010001206.1 GCA_022710245.1 Myxococcota bacterium | reverse complement strand
CCTGCACCGAGACGTCGGGCCCGACCGCGGAGTCCTGCTTGAGGCTCATCACCCACGGGAGCTTGATGGTCGCCGTGCTGTTCGGCGCCACCTCCGCGGTGGCCACGCTGGGGTTCGTGGCGGTGGACACGGTGACGGTCGCCTTCTGCGCCTGGGCGTTCGCCACGACCACCGCGAAGTTGAAGTCAGCCACCAGCGCGGAGTTGATGGTGACGGTGGGCCAGTAGCTGCAGCCGATGTAGCTCCGCTTGCTCGCCGCCTGCGAGCAAGCGTCGACGCAGAGCCCGCCGGCGCAGCTCCCGGCCGGGCAGGTCTTCTGCAGCGCGCCGAGCTGCCCCTTCGCGTCGCAGGAGTGGATCTCGTCGCCGACGCAGGTCGCCTGCCCGGGCTCGCAGGCGGCGCAGGCGCCCAGGGTCTGGCTGCAGATCTCCGGCGCCTGGCAGGCGAGCTTGGGCTGCAGCTGCCCGTCCGTGCAGACGAGGAGCTTGTTCGCGCTGCAGAGCTTCTCGCCCTCCTTGCAGGGACCGGCGCCGGCCTCGTAGCCGGCGATGCCCTGATCGGCCGCGATGAAGTCGTTGCCCTTGCAGCCGGCCAGGCAGGCCGCGAGACCGAGGGCGAGGAGGGGGGTGCAGACCTTCATGAATGGTGCTCCTTCTTGATGCCGGATGTATCCAGACGAGGACACGCGCGAGGGCTCCCTGAGGTGCACTCTGATCTTTCGAGCCGCGGCCTCCGTCCATCCCACCTTTCTGCTCGGGGCGATTGCCAGCCCCGCTCCGCTGGCCGATGATGATCCGCCACCTGCGCAGGAGATGCGAGATGAGAGCGACCGTGCTGGCCATCGCCGTGCTCCTCTCCCCGGCCGCGAGCCTGGCGAACCCCGTCTCGGCGCAGGTCCTGCGCGTGCGCCAGCTGCCGGGCAGCCTCCATGTCCAGCTCAGCTTCGCGGCGCTCAGCAACCTCGCGACCCCGACCGCGGTCACCCGCGACGGCGCCGCGCTCTCGCCCACCTGGACCGCGCTCGCCGGGCTGACCGTCAACAGCGGGAGCGGCCTGACCAGCATGCCCGCGACCCAGGCCTGCGACTGCAGCCTCGCGGTGGGGGCCCACGAGTGGGTGGTCACCGCGAAGGACGAGCTGGGCAAGCCGCTCGAGCTCCGCACCACGGTGGAGGTGAAGAAGGACTACGGCGGCCCGCCCCCCGCGCGCGACCTCGGCGGCAGCGACCTCGCCCGCTGGGACATACCCGAGCCCGCCGCGCTGCAGGGGCTGGACTGCCGGAGGGAGTGCGCCGCGGGCGGCGCGGGCGGCGACAAGGAGAGCAGCGGCTGCGCCCTCGCGCCCGCGGCCGGCGCCGGCTCCCTCGCGCTCGTCGCCCTCGCGCTCGTCGCCCTGGCCGGGCTCACGCTCGCCCTGCGCCGACGCGCGCGCTGATCCCGCGGCGCGGACGCGGCGCGTCCCACTCGTGATCGCGGCCGCGCAGGCTCCGCGCGGCGCGATCGCGAGCTCGAGCTCCGCTGGTGACGCGGCGGCGCGCAAACTTGACTCCGTCGAGAGGCGTGGGGGACACTTCGAGGGTCCTGCTAGCCTGAGGAGGAGTCGAGGATGAGATCGCGCACGCGTCCGGGCCGCCGCTGCGTCCTCGCCCTGGTGGGTCTGCTCTGCGCGGCGCTCCTCGCCTGCGACAAGAGCACCCCACCACCGGACGCCGGCCGGGATGGCCCGCGCCCTCCCGATCTCGCCGGCGCCGAGCGCGCCGCCGATCTCCGCCCCGCCGACCACCCGCCCGCCGTCGAGCAGGTGCCCGCCCCGGACCAGGCGCACCACGAGGCGGCCGCGCCACACGACAGCAAGGTCGTCGACCTGCCGCCGAAGCCCGACGCGAAGCCGCCGGCGGGCTGGGCCGCGGTCTTCGGCGACACCGGCCACGACGTCGGTCGCGCGGTGGCCGCCGACGGCGCCGGTAACACCTACGTGACCGGCTCCTTCTCGGGGACGCTCCCCCTCGGCAACGGCCTGACCTCGCTCGCCAGCAAGGGCGCCAGTGACATCTTCCTGCTCAAGCTCGACAGCGCGGGCAAGGTCATCTGGGGGCGCTCCTGGGGCGGCACCGACGATGACGAGGGGACCGCGCTCGCCCTCGACGCGACGGGCAACGTCTACCTGACCGGCTCGTACACGGGCGCGGCGACCCTCGGCACCACCACCTACACCGCCAAGGGCGGGACCGACCTCTTCGTCCTCGAGCTGAGCCCGGCGGGCGCGGTGACCCTGGCGAAGAGCTTCGGCGATGTCGGGGCGGATCGCGGCCTCGGGATCGGCGTCGACGCGGGGGGGATCTACCTCACCGGCGCGTTCAGCGGCACCGCCGCCTTCGGCTCCACCGCGCTCGTCTCCCACGGCGGCACGGATCTCCTGGTGCTCAAGCTCGACGCGCTGGGCGCTCCGGTCTGGGCCCGCGGCTACGGCGACACCGGCGACGACGAGGGCAAGGCGCTCGCGCTCTCCGGCGGCAGCGTCCACGTCACCGGCACCTTCAGCGGCTCGCCCACCGTCGGCAGCGTGACCTACACCTCGAAGGGCCTCACCGACGTCCTGACGTTCAAGCTCGACGCCGCCGGGCAGGTGAGCTGGGCGACCGCCCTCGGCGGGCCGGGCGCCGACGCCGGACAGGCCCTCGTCGTCGACTCCAGCGGAGCCGTCTACCTGGCTGGCTCCTGCGAGCAGTCGCTGACGATCGGCGGCACGACCTACACCTCTCATGGCGCGAGCGACATCCTGGTGGTGAAGCTCGACGCGACCGGCAAGGCTGGCTGGGCCCGCGTCCTCGGCGGGACCGGGACGGACGTGGCCTCGGGGATCACGCTCGACAGCGCGGGGAACCTGGCGCTGACGGGCTCCTACTCCGACTACCTCTTCCTCAC
>JAKLHH010001205.1 GCA_022710245.1 Myxococcota bacterium | reverse complement strand
CTCCGCGTCGGCCGCGGGCGTCAGGGACGGCCCGCTCGCGTAGGGCTGCCGCCCCGCGTCGAGCAGCGTCTCGTCGTCCTCCTCGCCGCCGAGCTGCCCGTCGCACCCGACCGGCAGGCTGACGAGCAGGAGCAAACCGAGCGCCCGAGCCCAGCTCTCGTGGCCGACGCGTCGCACCATCATGACCTCCTTCTTTGCCTGGTCTCTTGCAGGTGAAGAGGGCGCGCTGCGGATCTTTTGCACCGAAAAAGCGTGGTAGACTTCGCCGCCGTGGGTGAGTCCTCAGCCCAGCTCTCCCTCCTCCCGTACCTCGAGCCCGAGGCGCGCCTCCTCCTCAGCGGCGAGCTGGCGGCGCAGCTCGCGGCCCGCATCAGCGCGGCGCCAGAGGCCTGGCCTGGCGTGGTGCTCCCCGCGGCGACGTTCCTCGCCTACCTTGGCCGACATCCGCCGCAGGACCCCGGGTCACGCAGCGCCTGGGAGCGCTGGGCCGTCGAGGAGCTCTACCTCTGCTGCGCCTGCGTGGCGGGCGATGCCTCCGCGGTGCTGGCGTTCGAGGTCCGCTTCCTCCCCGCGATCCAGCGAGCGCTGCGCCGCAATCGCCTGCCCGACGTGATGGTCGAGGAGCTCGCCCAGGAGCTGCGCGTCCGGCTCCTGGTGGGGCGGCCCGGCGAGGAGGGGCTGCTCGCGCGCTATGGAGGCCTGGGCAGCCTGAGCGGCTGGCTCGGCGTGGTCGCCGCGCGCGCGGCGCGAGAGGCGCTGCACCACGAGAAGCGCTACGTCCTGCCGGGGGACGATCGGATCGCCGACAGCCTGGCGAGCGAGGAGCCGCTGGTCACCACCTACCGCGAGCCGTTCCGACGCGCGGTGCGCCAGGCGCTGGCCGACCTCGAGCCGCGGGACCTGACGCTGATCCGCATGCGCTACGTGGACGGCCTGACGCTGAAGCAGATGGCCGACACCTACCGCGCCCACCTGACGACCGTGCATCGCTGGATCGGCGCGATCCAGGAGCGGTTGCTCGCCGCGACGCGCGAGCTGATGATCGCGGACCTCGGCATCGACACGGAGGAGTGCGAGAGCGTGCTCCGGATGCTGCAGGGCCACCTCGATCTGACCCTCACCACCCTGCTCGGGGGCCAGGCGCCCGAGGAGCTCCCATGAGGCGCCTCTGGGCGATCGGGCTGCTGCTGCTCCCGGCGCTGGCGCTCGCCGAGGAGCCGGACGCCTCCGCGCTGCTGCAGCGCGCGCAGACCCAGTTCGCCGACGGCGCCATCGCCGAGGCGGAGGCGACCCTGCAGGCCGCCGCGGCGAGGACCGATCGACCGCCCCTGCTGGCGCGCATCCACCTGCAGCTCGGGCTGGTGCAGGCGACCCGCGGGCAGCAGGGCCGCGCGCGCGACTCCTTCCGGCGCGCGCTCGCCCACGACCCGACGCTCGCCCTCGACCCGCACCGCGATCGCCCCGACCTGGTGACCCTCTTCGAGGCGGTGCGGCGGACCACCGTGGCCGAGGCGCGCATCAGCACCCGGGTGCCCGGGCAGGGCGAGGTCTGGGTGGACGGCGAGCGAGCCTGCCGGGCGCCCTGCCTGCGCCGCCTCGCGGCCGGGCGCCACTGGCTCGAGCTGCGCGACCCCGGAGGCCGCCGGCTGGACGGTCGCTCGGTCCTCCTCGGGGCTGGCCCCACCTCGATCGTGCTCGGCGCCAGCGCGCTGGCCGAGCCCGCGCCGCCGGTCCTCCGGTCCACGGGCCCCGCCACACCGATCGATCGACCGCCCGCGCCGCGGCGGCGGGTGTGGACCTGGATCGCCGGGGCCGCGGCGCTCGCCAGCGGCGCGGCGGCGCTCGGGCTCGGGCTCGCGGCCCGGCAGGACCACGAGGACGGCTGCGGCCTGCTCGCCGGTCCGGCCGCCTGCGAACAGCGCACCGCGCTCCTCGATCCCGCCAGCCGGGAGCGCTACCTGGCGCTCGGCGACTCGATGGACCGCAAGGCCCTGGCCGCCAACCTCTGCTGGGGGGTCGCGGGCGGGCTCGCGGTCACCGCGGTGGTGCTCTTCTTCGTCGAGGGTCGCGGCGGCAAGGCCGCGGCGAGGACGCCGGGCGTGCGGGCCGGGGCGAGCGGCGCCTGGGTCCACCTGAGCTACTAGCGCGGAGCCGAGGAGGAGGATCGATGCTGGAGAGACCGTGGCGCTGGCTGGCCCTGCTCTCCCTCTTCGGGCTCGGCTGTCAGTACGAGCTGCCCCCGCTCGGGTCGACCAACGCCTACTACGTCGACGCCGTCGCCGGCGACGACACCGGGCCGGGCAGCCTGGCGCGGCCCTGGCGCACCATCGCCCGGGTCAACGCGGGCTCCTTCGCCGCCGGGGATCGCGTCCTCCTCACGCGTGGGCAGAGCTGGGCCGAGACGCTGATCCCGCCGTCCTCGGGGGAGTACCGTGCGCCGATCACCTTCGAGGCCCACGGCGAGGGCGCCCCCCCAAGCTCACCGGCGTGACCGGGAAGCCGTGCATCACCTGGACCCAGCCGCGCAGCCACCTGGTCTTCCGCGACCTCCACCTCTACCGGTGCGGGCAGCCGAGCAGCAAGGAGAGCGCGCTCGGCCTCTGGTCGGAGGCGGGCACCTCGAGCGACCTCGTCGTCGAGGGCTGCCTGATCGAGGAGGCGCGGCTCTGCGGCATCTACGTCAGCGGGGTGAGCTCGCTGATCATCCGCGGCAACACCCTGCGCGGCACCTCGCTGAACTCAGGGATCAGCCTCGACGGCACCCTCGGCGCGAGGGACGTGGTCGTGGAGAAGAACGAGATCTCGGGCAGCGCCGACCTGTGCATCGCCATCTCGAACGGCGTGGCCAACACCCTGCTGCGCCAGAACCGACTCCACGACTGCAAGCACGGCGGGCTGAACAACGTCGGAGGCGAGGGCGTCCTC
>JAKLHH010001204.1 GCA_022710245.1 Myxococcota bacterium | reverse complement strand
GCGCCCGCGGCCGCCGCCCCGCGGCCCCGCCCCGCCCCGACGACGTTGGCCGCCGAGCCGCTGGTCAGCGCCACACCCTCGGCGCCGCTGCCCGGGCCCGTGCAGCGCGACGAGGAGACGGTCTCCCTGATCGCCGAGTTCCTCCAGGAGAGCGGCGAGGGCCTGGCCCGCGCCGACGCCCTGCTGATGAACATCGAGCACGACGGCCTCGCCCAGGAGATGGTGAACGGCCTCTTCCGCGTCTTCCACACCATCAAGGGCGTGGCCGGCTTCCTCGAGCTGCGCGAGGTCACCTCGCTCGCGCACATCACCGAGACGCTGCTCAACCAGGTTCGTCAGGGGACGCTCGAGCTCCGCGGGATCATCCTCGACCTGATCTTCGACGCGACCGGGACGATGCGGCGGCTCCTCGAGGGGGTCCGCCTCGCCGTCGACCGCAGCGAGGCCTTCCCCACCACCCCCGAGCTGCCCGAGCTCCTCGAGCGGTTGCAGACCGTCGTCGACGGGCGGCCGCTCACCGAGCCCGAGCTCCCGGCGGTCGACCCGGGCCTCAAGCTCGGCGAGATCCTGGAGAAGACCGCCGAGGTCCCGCGCGCGGAGATCGAGGCCGCCATCTCCGCGCAGAACCTCTCCGGGCGCCGCCTGGGTGAGGAGCTCGTCGCCCGCGGGCTGGTGGAGCCGAAGCAGGTCGCGCAGGCGCTCCGCGTGCAGAGCCAGGCGGAGGTGCAAGGCGTCAGCAAGATCAAGGAGACGATCAAGGTCGACCTCGACCGCGTCGACGGACTGGTCGAGATGATCGGCGAGCTGGTGATCGTCGAGTCGATGGTGGTCAACCTCCCCGAGGTGGCGGCGATCCAGGCGCACAAGGCGCGCAACTTCCTCGGGCAGCTGACCAAGATCACGCGAGACCTGCAGAACGTCGGCATGCGCATGCGGATGGTGCCGGTGCGGGGGGTCTTCCAGAAGATGGCGCGCATGGTCCGCGACCTCTCGCACAAGAGCGGCAAGCAGATCCGGCTGGTGCAGTCGGGCGAGGGGACCGAGATGGACCGCTCGATGGTGGAGCAGATCGCCGACCCGCTGGTACACATGATCCGCAACGCGGTCGATCACGGGGTGGAGGCAGCAGACGACCGGGTGCGGGTCGGCAAGCCGGCGATGGGCGTCATCCGCCTCTCCGCCTACCACGAGGGCGGCAACATCGCCATCGAGCTCTCCGACGACGGCCAGGGGCTCAATCGCGAGGCGATCCTCACCAAGGCCCGCAACATGGGGCTGATCAAGGACGGCCAGGCGCTCTCCGACGTCGAGGTCTACGACCTCATCTTCATGCCCGGCTTCTCCACCGCCAAGCAGGTGACGGAGATCTCCGGTCGCGGCGTCGGCATGGACGTGGTCAAGCGCAACATCGAGGCGATGCGCGGCCGGGTGATCATCACCTCCACCCCCGGTCAGGGGACCAACTTCAAGATCGTGCTCCCGCTGACCCTGGCGATCATCGACGGGATGCTCGTCGCGTGCGGGCAGGAGCGCTACATCATCCCGACGCTGGCCATCATCGAGTCGATCCAGCCGGACCCCACCATGCTCGCCTCGCTGACCGGCAAGGCCGAGGTGATCAACGTGCGCGGCGAGATCATCCCGCTGCTGCGCCTCGACCGCCTCCTCGGCATCGCGGGCGCGCAGCAGGATCCCACCCAGGCGCTGGTCGTGGTGCTGGAGAGCGTGGGGCGCAAGGTCGGGGTGGTGGTCGACGACGTGATCACGCAGCAGCAGGTGGTGATCAAGAGCTTCGGCGCCGCGCTGAGCGGGACCCGCTTCGTCTCCGGCGCCGCGATCATGTCGGACGGCAAGGTCGGGCTGATCCTGAACGTCGAGGAGCTCGGCACGCTCTCCGATGACCGGACCCACCGCGCCCGCCGCGCCGAGGTGGGCGCCGCGGCCGCCGCCCCCGGGGGGAGCGCGTGAGCTGATGGACGGGAGCCTCTTCAGGCAGTTCCGCGACATCGCCTACCGCAAGGCGGGGATCTCCCTCAAGGACGGCAAGGAGTCCCTGGTCGCCGCCCGCCTCGCCAAGCGACAGCGCGCGCTCGGCCTCGCCAGCGAGCGCGACTACCTGAAGCTCCTCGAGCGCGACGAGACCGGCGAGGAGATCATCCAGTTCCTCGACGCCATCTCCACCAACTTCACCTCCTTCCTGCGGGAGGCGGATCACTTCGAGTTCCTGGCGGACCGGGTCCGCGGCTGGATCGCGGCTGGTCGCCGGCGCCTGCGCATCTGGTGCGCGGCCTCCTCGAGCGGCGAGGAGCCCTACACGATCGCGCTCACCGTCCTCGAGGCCGCGGGCCAGACGCCGCTCGACGTGCGCATCCTCGCCACCGACATCTCGACCCGGGTCCTCGAGCAGGCCATGGCCGGCGTCTACGAGGAGCACAAGCTGGACCCGCTCGGGCGCGCCTGCCGCGACCGCCACTTCGAGCGCGTCGCCGAAGGTCCGCGGGGCGAGCACCTCTTCCGGGCCCGGCCCAGGCTGAAGGAGCTGATCGTCTTCAAGCGGCTCAACCTGGCCACCCCGCCCTACCCGATGAGCGGCCCCCTCGACCTCATCTTCTGCCGCAACGTGATGATGTACTTCGATCAGCCCGTCCGTCAGCGGCTGGTCCTCGAGCTGCAGCGCCTGCTCTCCCCCGACGGCTACGTCTTCACCGGCCACGCGGAGACGCTGCACGGCCTCGACACCTCGCTGCAGACGCTGCAGCCATCGGTCTACGCCGCGGCCATGCCGGGCGCAGCGCGGAGGAGGGCCTGATGCCCCTTCAGGACAGCGCCCGACGTGAGCGGGCGGGCAGCCAGGTGATCATCGACATCTCGGACCTGCAGGTGTCGGCGGATCCCGAGACGATGCTGGTCACCTTCGCGCTCGGCTCC
>JAKLHH010001203.1 GCA_022710245.1 Myxococcota bacterium | reverse complement strand
TCCCGCCCTCCTCGGTGGTGGTCGCGAGGACTGCTCCAGCTACCCGGTCGATCGAACGAGCCCAGGTCGGCGCACCGTAGCACCGCGATCTCGGCTGCTCAAGCGGCTACGCCTGTCCGTCGGGAGGAGTGGGCCTCGTCAGCCGCACCGCTGTCTGCCCCCGGCGACATCCGGATCGAGGGATCGGCCCCGCGCCTCCGCCTCGTCGCGCTGACACGCCCCCCGGTGGCAGGGCAGCCACGCCCGTGCCGGCGCGCCGCCTAGCCCCTTGATCCGCCAGGCCTCGGCGCCTGGCACCGCGGCTGCATCCTCCACCGTCATGGCCACCCGCACCTGCCTCCTCGCGCTCCTGCTGCTCGCGCCCGCGCCCGCCCGCGCCCGCCCCCTCTTCCCGTCGCTGCCCGGCAAGAAGGTCGCCTGCCCGCGCGAGGACCGGCGGCCGCGCCCGGCGCTGGCCGTCGCCGCGTGGTCGGGCGAGCCCTGCGCCCTGGCCAAGCTCGCCGAGCTGGCGGTGGCCGACGCCCGCCTGCGTCGCGCCCACCACCTGCAGCGCGCGGCGCTGCGCGGCGGCGTGGAGGTCAGCGCCTGCGAGCTCCACGAGCTGGGCCTCGGCGGTCCCGTCGATCCCCGCCTGGCCCTCGCCTGCTACGAGCGGGGCGGCAGCCTCAAGCGCGCCGCCCTGGTCGCGCTCAACGGCGTCGGCGGCCGCCGCGACCTCGACCGCGCCGAGGAGCTGCTCGCCCGCGCGCCGAAGGCGATGGACGAGTCGGGCGAGATCGACGGCGGCGTGCTCGACGCGCTCACCCGCCACGTCACCAGCGAGCGGATCATGCCGAGCCGCCGTCGCTACAGCACCTGCGGCGTGTGCATGACCGAGGCCGGCTGGCACGAGAGCTTCCCCTGCGAGCACGAGACCGAGCTGCTCCGGCTAGCCGAGGTGGAGCGCGCGCGAGACCGCCTCGGCCGGCGCCTCGCGGCGGCCCTCGACCACCTGGAGGAGACCTTCGACGAGCTGCGGCGCGCGGCGGAGCAGAGGGCGTACCACACCTTCATCGGCGCCGGCTCGGTGGGCCCGGCGAACGAGGCGCTCATCGACAGCAACCTCCGCCTCTGTCGCCAGCACACCCGCTTCCTGCGGCAGCTCGTCGACGGAGGGCTCCCGGCGGCGGTGAGCGCGGCGGCGCTGCGGCGGCTCGAGCGTCGCGCGGCCGACGAGCTGCGCCGGGATCGCCGCTTCGCCGAGCAGCAGGCGCGCGAGCACTGCGGCTCGAAGGCCGACTACTCCATGGAGGTGTGCGGCCAGGCGCGGGAGTTCCTCGCCACGCTCGGCCCCGTCGAGAAGACCCGGCTCGCCTACCGCGACGCCTGGCGCGCGCTCTCCCGCCTCACGCCAGCGGGAGCCAGCCTCTCCGACGGCGAGCGCGGGCTGCGCCTGGACGCGGCGCTCCTCCGCGCGACGCTCCCCAAGGCCGAGACGCCGTGAGCCCCTCTCTTCGTCGCGAGGGTGACTGAAGTATCGTCGACCTTCGTCGCGAGGGTCGGAGATGCTTCAGTGGGCCCATCTCCCTCGAGAGCGCCGGGCGCTCGGGGGTGAGTCACCGCTCACGGAATCACGAGGGGTTTCGTCGACGGAGCTGGGGCTCCTCGTCGAGGACGAACGCGGGTGTGTCGTGGGCGCTGAAGTATCGTCGACCTTCGTCGCGAGGGTCGGAGATACTTCAGTGGGCCCGTCTCCCTGGAGGTCAGGCCTGGAGGTCAGGCCTGGAGGTCAGGCCTGGAGGTCAGGCCCGGAGGTCAGGCCTGGAGGTCAGGCCTGGAGGTCAGGCCTGGAGGTCAGGCCGAGGGCCGCGGCCCGCGGGGACCGCCGGGGATCCACGGCTGGAACGTCGGCGCGCTCGCCGCGTCGGGGTCGTCGGGGTCCTTGACCTCGATCGGCGGCTCGGTCGCCAGCTCGTCGTCGGGGACGAAGACGATGCGCATGCCCCAGCCGGAGAAGGTGGTCAGCATCCTGCCGAACTCCGCCTGGGTCAGCTCGCGGCCGTCGATGATCACCCGGGCCTCCCGGTCGCTGTCGCTGACCACGCAGCGGAGCACGTCGCCTCGCGGCACCCACTGGCCCGCCTCGGGCTCGTAGCGGATCTGCGGCTTGCCCGGCGGGATCTCGACGGCGACGTGCTCGTACTCGGCGCGCGCCTGCTCCATCCGCTCGAGGACCTCGTTGTGCGCCTCGAGGATCTCCGCGTCGCTCATCGCCTGGGCGTCGTCGAGCTTGAGGTGGACCGTCTCGATCGCGCGGTCGAGGTACTCGATCACCGCGTGGTCGCCCCGCCGCTCGATCCGCACCTCGTCGAGCCTCGCCACGTGGGCGCGCCGGACCGGGACACGCCCGCCGGTCGACTCCGGATCGACCTCCGAGGCCACCACGCGCAGGTTGCCCTCGGCGCAGAGCCCGTGCAGCCGGTTGACCAGCCAGCTCCGCCGCTCGCCGGGCTCGAGGCCCGCGAGCTCGCGCCGCACCTCCGCGGTCTCCTCGAGCCAGCGCCGCACCGGCGCCGCGCTCCGCCAGCGGCGCAGGAGCTCCGCCGAGCCCGCCGCCCGGCGCCACAGATCGCCGTGCCCCGAGACATAGTCGGCGGCCCACTCGGGCTCCTCCATGTTCGACGAGTGCCACGCGTCGAGGCGCTCCCAGCGCTCCCCGAGGAGCATCGGCGCCACGTAGCGGTTCGCGGCGAGCGCGCGGACCACGGCCAGCCCGGCGCCGGCAGAGCCCTGCTCGTGCAGCGCCAGCGCCAGGCTGTAGCAGCACCCCGGCTCGTCGAGGGCCGCCTCGTACGCCTTGATCGCCACCTCGAGCCGGCCCAGGCGGTGATAGGCCGCGCCGAGGAGCCAGCGGACGCCCTGGTGGTCGTTCGGGCTCATCCGCAGCAG
>JAKLHH010001202.1 GCA_022710245.1 Myxococcota bacterium | reverse complement strand
GGACGGCGGCGGTCGCGAGCTCGTTCAGCGTATGGGCGCCCTGGCTGCCGCCGAGGATGACCAGGCAGGGGTCGCCGCCCTCGGCGCGCGGCTCGCGCAGCGCGGCCATCAGCTCGGGCCGGACCGGGTTACCGAGGAGCAGCGTGCGGTCGGCCGGCAGCCGCCGCGCCGCGCGGCGGAAGGCGACCACGACCCGGTCCGCCACGCGGGCGAGGAGGCGGTTGGTGGTGCCGGGGACCGAGTTCTGCTCGAGGAGGACCACCGGGAGCCGCAGCAGGGCGGCGGCCAGGCAGATCGGCCCGGAGGCGTAGCCGCCCACTCCGACCACCACGTCGGGACGGAAGCGCCCGAGCAGGTAGAGCGCGGTGGCGCCTGCCGCCGGCAGCGTCGCCAGCGTGCGCAGCCGCGCCAGCGCGCCGGCGCCGCGGAGCTTGCCCACCTGCAGGAGGTGCATCGAGTAGCCGTGCGCCGGCACCAGGCGCTCCTCGAGGCCGCCCCGCGAGCCGACGAAGAGCAGCTCGCAGCCCGGCACCTCGCGCCGGAGCTCGGCGGCGAGCGCCAGCGCCGGGAAGACGTGGCCGCCCGTGCCGCCTCCCGCGATCACCACCCTCAGGTTGCGCTCTGGATCCCAGCTAGCTCGCATTGTCACCCTGCTTCGAGGATCCCCTCCGGGGGAATTTGCCCTGCTCGCCTCCTGCGGAGGCTCCGCGATGAAGGGCAAATTCATGCTCCGTCCTCGGCCAGCGCGCCCTCACCCTCGCCGACGACGACCCGGGTGCTGCGCTTGCGGTTACTCGGCGCGCCGCGCTCGGCGCGGACCGCGGCCACGGCTGGCTCCTTGCGCGCGGCCACGTTGAGCAGCACCCCCATGCAGAAGAGCGTGCTCGCGAGCGCCGAGCCCCCGTAGCTCACCAGCGGGAGCGTGATGCCCTTGGTCGGCACCAGCCCGAGGACGACGCTCATGTGGAGCAGCGCCTGCAGGCCGTAGGTGGCCGTCAGGCCGGCGGCGAGGTAGGCGCCGAAGAGCTCGCGAGCGCCGGTCGCCGCGCGGACGCCGCGCGCGATGAAGAGGAGGAAGAGGACGACCACCGCGCAGAGGCCGACGAACCCGAGCTCCTCGCCGATGATGGCGAAGACGAAGTCGGTGTGCGCGGCGGGCAGGAAGAAGAGCTTCTGCTTGCCGTCGCCGAGCCCGAGGCCGTGCAGGCCGCCCGAGCCGATCGAGATCAGCGACTCGCTGATCTGGTAGCCCGCGTCCTGCCGGTACGCCCAGGGATCGAGGAAGGCGAGGAGCCGCCGCATCCGCCACGGCGTGCCCACGATCAGCTGGTAGATGATCGGAGCGGAGCCGAGGATCGCGACGACGATGTAGCTCAGCTTGGTGCCGGCGATGAAGAGGAGGAGCAGCGTGGTCGTCCCGAGGACGGCCGCGGTGCCGAGGTCCGGCTGGCGCAGGACGAGGACGCACATCAGCCCCGCGACGCAGAGGTGCGGGAGGAACCCGATGGAGAAGGTGCGGACGCTGTCCTGCTTCTTGGAGAGCGAGGCCGCGAGGTAGACGACCAGCGCGAACTTGGCCGGCTCGGAGGGCTGGAAGGAGAGGCCGCCGAGGTGAAACCAGCGGGTGGCGCCGTCGATGCGCGTGCCCAGGCCGGGGACCAGCAGCGCCACCAGGAGCCCGAGCGCCGCCAGCAGCATCGGGTAGGTCCAGCGCTGGAAGCGGTGGTAGTCGATGCGCCAGCCCACGTACAGCGCGACCAGCCCGACGCCGGCGAAGAGGAGGTTGCGGCGGAGGAAGTAGGTGCCCGCGTGGTACTTCGCCTGCGCGAAGACCGCGCTCGACGAGTAGATCATCACCATCCCGAGCCCGAGCAGCGCGGCGATGATCAGGACCAGCACGAGGTCGAGCCCGCGAGGCGCCAGCGCGGCCTCCGCGGCGACCGGGACCGCCGCGGCCGCGGGTGCCCGGGCGCGCCGGCGCGCGCCGAGGCGAGCGAGGAGCCAGGCGGCGCCGCCAGCCAGGCCCTCGCCCGAGGCGCGGAGCACGCTCCACGCCTGCCCCGGCAGCGCGCGGAGCCTGACCGCGAGGTGGCTCGTCTTGCGGTTACGCTTCAACGCGTGCCTCCCAGCCGGCGCGCGGCGTCGGCGAAGACCCGGCCGCGCTCCTCGTAGTTCTTGAACATGTCGTAGCTCGAGCAGGCGGGCGAGAGGACCACGGCCTCGCCCGGCCTCGCCAGCTCGGCGGCGAGCGCGACCGCCGCGGGCAGGTCCGGAGCGCGGTGGAGGGGCAGCACGCCAGCGAGCGCGCCAGCGATCCTGTCCGCCGCGGCGCCGATCAGCACCACGTGCCGCCCGACCTCCTCGAGGAGCGGGATCAGCGGCGCGTAGTCGCCGCCCTTGTCCTTGCCGCCGGCGATCAGCACCACCTTGCGCTCGAAGCCCGTCAGCGACCCGACCACCGAGCCCACGTTGGTCGCCTTGGAGTCGTTGTAGAAGCGGACGCCGCTGACCTCGGCGCAGAGCTCCATCCGGTGCGGCAGCCCGTGGAAGCCGCGCAGGGCCTGCTCGCAGGTCTGGAGCGGCACGCCGAAGAGCCGCGCCGCGAGGAGCGCGGCGAGCCCGTTCTGCACGTTGTGCATGCCGGCGAGCTGCAGCGCCGCGCGCGGGACCGCCTCTTCTCCCGAGGGCAGGCGCAGCCGGAGGAGGTCCCCCTCGAGCCAGGCCCCGACGCCGGCCACGTCCGCGCGGGCGAGCGCGAAGGTCGCCAGGCGCGCCGGGCTCGCGCCCGCGAGGCGCCGGCAGTCGGCCTGGTCGGCCGCGCCGCTCACGACCGCCCAGTCGTCCGCGCGCTGACGCTCGAAGACGCGCGCCTTGGCCGCGAGGTAGGCCGCGTAGTCCGGGTAGCGATCGAGGTGGTCCTCGCTCAGGTT
>JAKLHH010001201.1 GCA_022710245.1 Myxococcota bacterium | reverse complement strand
GGAAGGCGTCGACGCGCATGTCGGCGCCGCCGTTGCCGCACCAGCCGATCTTCACCGAATGCACGCCGGCCGCCATCTCCACGCCGCTCACGACGACGAAGGTCGGCCCGCCCGAGTCGCCGTTGCAGACGTTCTGGTTGCCGTTGAAGCGGAAGCTGGTGCCGGTGAGGCTGGCGATGGTGTTCACCGCCACGCGCCGGGTGCCGAAGCTGGTGTCGGACTCGGAGGTCTTGCCGTACCCCACCAGCGTGATGCTCTGCCCCACGAAGGGGGCGCGGTCGTGGAGCGGCGAGGGCGTGATGCCGGTGACGGCCTGCGCCAGGCGGATGACCGAGAGGTCGCTCGAGAGCCCGCCACCGTACGAGGGGTGGCGGATGACCTGCGCCGAGGCGTAGGTCTTGCCCGCCAGCGTGAAGGTGGCCGTGCTCGCCGGCACGCAGTGGCCCGCGCTCAGCACCGTGCGCGGGCCGATCAGCGTGGCCGAGCAGGCCGCACCGCCGCTCTGCAGGATGCCGACCGTGGTGTGCGCGCTGTCGAGGCTGCCGCTGGTGATGTACGGGGCGCGGTCGCCGGTGACGGCGGGCTCGTCGCTGAGCTGCTCGCCGCCGGCTCCTCCGCGAGGCTGGACCTCCTCGCCGCAGGACATCAGCAGGCTGGCGAGCGCACAGACCACGAGCGCCATCGTCGTCGCGATGCGGGGACGTCTCATCGTCACCTCCTGCCGGCGAACAAGAGCAGGATGTGGACCAGCTCTCGTCGTCGGCCGGGTGAAGTGATTTCCTCGAGGAGCGTTTGCGACGGACCGCGCCACCCACAGCTCGCACATGGGCTGGCGACCACAATGGGGTGGGCGCGACCTCCCAGGTGCGCGCATGAGGTGGCGGGATCTTGTCAACCTGCCGCTGGCGCTCAATCTTGACCGGCCTCACGGCGAGCGCACATACTCGAAATGATGGAAAGGCACCGATTGTCCTGGCAAGAGATGAGGCAGCGTTTTCCGGACCAGTGGCTGCTGATCGTCGACTACGAGACGGACGACTCGGACCGTCTCGTCTCAGGGGTTGTCGAGTTCCACTCGAGAGATATGCACCAGGTCGCCCAGGCGCCTGCGCAGAGCGACCGCATCGCCTTCCGCTATACAGGTGAGTCGACGTTCAAGGGGCTGCGAGGATATGCGCACGGTCACGCCCTTTGACACCTCCCAGCACCACATCCACACAGAGTTCTACGTCACAGATCAGTCGGGGCGGCGCCTGAGATTCGATGGGGTCATCGACACCGGAGCGCCCTGGACTGAGTTCAGCGATGAGTTCCTGGCGCGCGCCGGTCTGGTGAAGCTGTCCGACGACGAGATCCCGATCACACCCGGGCTGGAGACGCAGAAGTACGCCAGGATCCTGCTACCCTCCCTGACCATCTGCGGCCACACCCTCGACGACTTCAAGGTGATGGTCTCGCGCTTCGACCCCGCTTGGGGTATCGCCGCGCTCGTCGGGCTGGACTTCTTCCGACGCTTCAGGGTCACCATCGACTACGGCAAGGGAGCGCTGGTCTGCGAGCCGTTGTAGCCGCGGTCCGCGTGCCGTCCTGGCTCGTCAATGCCTCACTCCCGCGCTCGCTCCGCGGTCACCGCCTCCAGCCAGCGCCGCTGCAGCTCGAGCATGGAGAGCCCGTAGTGCCGCCGGAGCGCGCCGTCGAGCGCGCCGGGGCGCGCCTCGCGGAGGAAGGCGAGCATCCGGCGGCGATCACCGAGCCCGAGGAGGAACCGCGTCACCGACGACGCCTGCGCGTAGAAGACGCTCACGTACTCCTGGTCCGGGTAGCGGCTCATCTCCATCAGCGTCTTCACCGGGAAGGCCTGCCCCGCGGCGGCGGCCTCGGCGGCCAGCCGGGCGCGCCCCTCCTGCGCGTGGCGCGGCTCCTCGAGGGTGGCGAGCCCCTCGTGCGCCCAGAGCGGCACCTCGCCGGCGAGGAGCTCGCTGACGATGAGGTGCGAGATCTCGTGCGGCAGCGTGGCGCCGAGGAGCCCGCTGTCGTCGGCGGCGAGGTTGATGCGCCGGCTGACCAGTCGCCGTGAGAGGCGCCCTGGCTGCGCCACCGCCGAGCCCGCCTTGGGGCCGCCGCTCATCTGCGAGAGGAGCCGCGTCGTCGCGTAGACGTAGAGGTCGCAGCGCGGAGACCAGGGCCCGGGCTCCGCGCCGGTCCAGCGCCGCAGCTGCTGCGCGCGGAGCGCCTCGGCGCGCCTCGCGATCCGCGCGGCGAGCGCCGGGTCGGTGTTGAGCACGCGGAAGTTGGCGCCCTCGAGGACCTGCCAGGGCTCGCTCGGCGCCTCGCGCGCGAGCTCCTCGAGGCGGCAGCCGATCCCCTCGCAGCCGCCCGCGGGCTTCGCCGGCTTGCTGGCCCCCTCCTCGGAGGTGGCGCAGCCGAGGAGCGCGAGCGCTGCGAGCAGGGCCGCGAGCCTGACCGCGCCGCTCACCAGTACCCCGTGGTGATCGCGACCTCGCCCTGCTGCACGCGGGCGAGGCAGGCGATCCGCTCGTCCGCCGCCGCGCCGAGCTTCGCGAGCAGGCGCCGCTCCGCCTCCGAGCTCGAGCTCAGCCCCGCCGCCCCCTCGAGCACGCGCACGCGGCACCAGCCGCAGCTCCCCACCCCGCGGCACGACGAGGCGAGCGGGAGCCCCGCCGCGAGCGTCGCCTCGAGGAGCGTGGCCCCCTCGGCGACCGTCACCTCGCGCCCCGAGGGCAGGAAGCGTACGCGCGCTGGCACTCACCGCTCCCACAGCCGCTCGCTCCGGAGCAGGAGCCGGAGGCCTCCGCGCAGGAGCTGCCCCGCTCCCGCGAGGCGCGCGGGCGGCTCCGGACGCGAGAGCTCCGCGCGCGTGAGCTCCTCGAAGTAGCCCGCCTCCACGCAGCCCTCGAGGGAGAAGACGTAG
>JAKLHH010001200.1 GCA_022710245.1 Myxococcota bacterium | reverse complement strand
CGACGTTCGCCTGCTGTCCTGCGTGGTGCCGTTGCAAGATGCAGAAGCCCGTCGACCCATGCCGCGACCAGCTGCAGCACTGCGGTGCGGGGCACGGTTGCTCGATGGTGATCTCCGAAGATTGCAGGTGCTGAGTGGACGACAGTGGCTCCCAGAAGGACCGGACGCTCACGCTCCAGTTCACTCGCTGAACCACGGTTCCATCCTGCACAGGCGGCATCGGCCTGCTCTCCGCAAGGAGCGGGCTCCGCGGTCTCTGCCACCCCAAGGGCCCCGCCCCTCGTCGCCCGCAGCGGGCACCGACAGTGGGCACCGACAGTGGGTCCGCACGGCTCCCGCCCCCGAGGACGCGAGGGGTGGGGAGGGCGCTGCTGTCTCATCCCGGAGCGTCCCGAAGGGACGCGAGGACCAGCGCCCCCCGTGAGCGGAAGTCCCCGCGCGCCATCGCTCTTGATTCCAGCTAATGCCCTGAAGCGGAGTGCGGCCCACGGCGCGTGGTCCTCGAGGCGGAGTTGTGCCATCATCCCCGCGATGAGCTCCAGCACCCTCAGCGGCCCCGGCCCGGGCCGCGCCACCGTCGTCGGAGGAGGCCTCGCGGGGAGCGAGGCTGCCTGGCAGCTCCTCCGCGCCGGCCTCGCCGTCGAGCTGATCGAGGCCCGGCCCGCGCTGCAGTCCCCCGCGCACGCGACGCTGCTCCTCGGCGAGCTCGTCTGCTCGAACTCGCTCCGCTCCGACGCGGACGACACCGCCTCGGGCCTGCTCAAGGCCGAGCTCCGCCGCGCCGGCTCGCTGGTGCTGGCGGCGGCCGACGCCACCCGAGTCCCGGCGGGCTCGGCGCTCGCCGTCGATCGCACCGCGTTCGCCTGGCGCATCACCGGGGCGCTGCTCGCGCAGCCGGCGCTGCGTCTCCGGCGGCACGCCCTCGAGCGGCTCCCGGACGGCCCGGCCGTGCTCGCCTCCGGGCCGCTCAGCGCGCCCGCGCTCTCCGCGGAGCTGAGGCGGCTGCTCGGCGCCGGCCTCCACTTCTATGACGCGATCGCGCCGATCGTGGACGGCGCCAGCCTCGACTGGGAGCGGGTCTTCCTCGGTGCCCGGCGCGATCCCGAGGGGCGCGACTACGTCAACTGCCCCCTCGACCGCGCCGAGTACGACCGCCTCGTCGACGGGCTTCGCGGCGGCGCCTGTGTCCCGCCGCACCCGTTCGAGGAGCCGCGCTACTTCGAGGGCTGCCTGCCGGTGGAGGTGATGGCCGCGCGCGGCGACGACGTCCTCGCGCACGGGCCGCTGCGCCCGGTGGGCCTCGTCGACCCACGCACGGGCCGGCGCCCCTACGCGGTGGTGCAGCTCCGCGCCGAGGACGAGGCGCGCAGCTGCTTCAACCTGGTCGGCTTCCAGACCCGCCTCAGGCAGCCGGAGCAGCAGCGCGTCTTCCGGCTCATCCCGGGGCTCGAGCGCGCGCGCTTCGTGCGCTTCGGCTCGATCCACCGCAACACGTACCTCGACGCGCCGCGCGTCCTCGACGGGGAGCTGCGCCTGCGCGTCCCGCAGGGACGCGAGGATGGGGCGCCGAAGCTGCGCGTCGCCGGTCAGCTCGGCGGCGTCGAGGGCTACCTGGAGTCGACCGCGATCGGGCTCCTCGCCGGGCTCTTCCTCGCCGCGGAGCTGCGTGGGCTCACGCTGCCGTCGCCGCCGCGGACCACGGCCCTCGGTGGCCTGCTCGGCCACCTGACCCGACCGCGCGCTGCTGGCGAGCGCTTCGAGCCGTCCAACATCACCTTCGCGCTCTTGCCGCAGGCCCCGGGGCGCTGGCGCGACAAGCGCGCACGCCGCCGCGCCGTCTGCGAGCGCGCCCTGCTCGACGTCGAGGGCTGGTGCTCCCAGGTCGCCGCGACGCTCGGGTTCCCGCCAGGGCCGGAGCCGCCTGTCGCGCCGGAGCCCGCCGCGCACCAGCCGTGTCCCGACACCTCGACCCTGTGATAAGGTACTAGATTACCGGACAGGGATGGCGGGATGCGCGCAGCTGGGGTGCTCGTACTTGCGCTGATCAACGGGGCAGGGTGCCCCGGGCTGCTGCCCTTCACGCCCGGCGCTGCAGGCTCCGCCGACCAGCGCGGAGTCGAGCGGCACGCCGACGGCGGGTTGAACGAGGCGCGGGCAGAGGCCTCGCGCCGCGACCGTGCTCCTGACCGCGCTCCTGACCGCGCGCGCGACCTCGGACGGGACGGCTCGCTCGACGCGGCGGGCGACGCGCCGAGGGTCGAGGCGGGCAAGCCTGACCTCACCCCAGCTGACCTCGCCCCGGATGCGACCGGTGATGCGCCTCTGGCCGACGCGCAGCCTGACGCGGCCGGGGACGTGGCGGCGCCCGAGCCCGACGCAGGCCCGCCCGATCTCCTGCAACCCGACCAGCCGCCGTTCCTCTGTACCCACCCCTCGGTGACGGCCTCGTGCGCTGGCGGCTGGTGCGCGATCCCCAAGGGCTGCTTCACCATGGGCTCGCCCCCCGGCGAGAGCTGCCGCAGCGTGAGCTCGAAGTACGTCGAGACCCAGCACCAGGTCACGCTGACGCACAGCTTCGAGATGGCGCAGACGCTGGTGACCCAGGGGCAGTTCAAGACGCTGATGGGCTTCAACCCCTCCTTCGCCACCGGCCCGGGCCTCAGCGCTCCCGTCGAGCAGGTGACCTGGCACCTGGCGGCTGCCTACTGCAACGCGCTCTCGACCCAGAAGGGGTTTGCGCCCTGCTACAGCTGCAACGGGAGCGGCTCCGCGGTCAGCTGCACCTCGAGCCCGTGGGGGACCTACCTCTGCTCGGGCTATCGCCTGCCGAGCGAGGCCGAGTACGAGTACGCGATCCGCGCCGGCACCACCAGCCCGCTCTACAACGGCGCGCTCACCGACTGCGGCAAGAAGTACGACGCCAACGCGAACGCG
>JAKLHH010000120.1 GCA_022710245.1 Myxococcota bacterium | reverse complement strand
CTCCCCTCGCCACCCCAGCTGCACCGCGCCCGGGTCCGTTGAGTATGTGCGAGCCACGCCGCGGCTGCCAGCGCGCTCGCCCTCTCCGGTCAGAGGAGCTCGCGCAGCTTCGCCGAGAGGGTGGCGGCGTTGCAGGGCTTCTGGAGGAACCCGCGGCAGCCCTGCGCGAGGAGGTCCTTCGCCTGCTCGTCGATGGCGTAGCCGCTCGAGAGGAGCACCTTGAGGCCGGGCGAGAGCGTGCGCAGCGCCTCGTAGGTCTGCCGCCCGCTCAGCCCGGGCATGATCAGGTCGAGGATGACGAGCGAGATGGCGTCCCCGTGGGTGCGCACGAGCTCGAGCGCCTGCCTCCCTCCCGCCGCCGTCAGCACCTGGTAGCCCATCTTCTGCAGCAGCCGCGCGTAGGCCGTGAGGATCTGCTCCTCGTCGTCGACGATGAGGATGGTCCCCTTGCCGCGCTGGATGGTCGCCGGGGGCTCCGATCTCTCGTCGCGCCGGTCGGTCGCCGGCAGGAGCAGGGTGAAGACCGTCCCGCGCCCCGGCTCGCTCTCGACCGTCACCACGCCGCCGTGGTTGGTGACGATGCCGTAGACCGAGGCCAGGCCCAGCCCCGTCCCCTTCCCTGCCCCCTTGGTCGTGAAGAAGGGCTCGAAGACCCGGGCGCGTGTCGCGGCGTCCATCCCGACCCCGGTATCGGCGATGACGAGCCTGACGAACGGGCCGGGTGCGACCCCGTGGAGCGTGGCGGCCTCGGAGGTGAGCGCGGCGGCCTCGGAGTGGAGGAGGAGCCGCCCCCCCTCGGGCATCGCCTGCCCTGCGTTGATGAAGAGGTTCAACAGCACCTGCTCGAGCTGCGCGTGATCCATCAGGACCGCGCGCAGGTCGGGCGCGAGATCGAGGGTGATCGTGATGTCCTTGCGCGTGCGGCCGTACATCGCGCTCGTCTTCGCGACGACCCGCGCCAGGTCGAGCGGCCTGACGTCGTACTTGCCGCGGCGGGCGAAGCCGAGGAGCTGGCGGGTGAGCTCGGCGCCGCGCTCGACCAGCGCCGTCATGTCCTGCAGCTCCGGCGGGCGCGCGTCGGGCGCGAGGTCGAGCTCGAGCGAGGCGAGACCGGCCAGGATGCCCGCCATGATGTTGTTGAAGTCGTGCGCGATGCCGCCAGCCAGCGTGCCGATGGCCTCCAGCTTCTGCGCCTGGGCGAGCTGTGCCTGCAGCCTCTCGCGCTCCTCCTCCGCCCGCTTGCGATCGGTGATATCCCGGGCGATGCCCTCGCCGCCGATGACGGCTCCGTCCTCGTCCCGGAGCGGCACCGCGCTCGAGAGGTGCCAGCGCCAGGCCCCGTCGGCGTGGCGCACGCGGTACTCGACGCCGCCCTGGCGCTCCCCCGTCGCGAGGCAGCGCGCCACCAGCTGCTGGCAGAGCGCCAGGTCGTCCGGGTGGACGAACTCCGCGAAGCTCCTCCCCACCACCTCCGCCACCGGGTGGCCGAGCAGCGTCGTCCAGCCGGGGGAGACGAAGGTGAAGACCCCGGCGAGGTCGAGGGTGTAGATGATGTCGTGGCTGTTCTCGACGAGGAGGCGGTACTTCTCCTCGGAGCGTCGCAGCGCGGCCTCGGTCTGCTTGAGCTCGGTGATGTCATGGGCGTGCGAGACGAGCAGGGGGGTGCCGGCGATCTCGATCAGCCGCGCGGAGAAGAACACCTGGCGGTGCTCGCCCTGCCGGTTACGCAGGGTCACCACGACCTTGTCGACGGGCTTGCCCTTGGCGAGCTGGTCGAGGATGCGGTCGCGCTCCTCGGGGTGAGCCCAGAGGGCGGAGGTGCTCCCGCCGACGACCTCCTCGCGTGAGACGCCCGCCATGCGCAGGAAGGCGTCGTTCACCTCCAGCGTCGCGCCGGTGCGGGGATCGGTGAGCGCGATCGCGTCGGGGCTGGAGTGGAAGACCGTCTGGAACTTCGTCTCCGAGACGGCGTCCCCATCTCGCTCCGACGCAGGCAGCCCCTCACTTGCCCCTTCCCTGACCCCCTCAGATCTTTCGCGAGTCACGGACATTGGGCCCTCGCGGCCGCTGCCAGCGCAAGACGATCCTATTCTAGCTCATCTTCTCCAGAAATGCGCCGGACCCTTGCCTCTCCGGCCGGCTCACCGCCGGCAGCAAGATCTGCACGGCGCCCGACTCCCGCCGCGGCTGTGCTCTCCAAGGGCGCGCCGGCCGCGGGAGCTCGGCGCGGCTTGAACCAGGAGCTCGGTGACGTCGCGCTGGAGACGACTGACCCCGGCGGCGGCACACTTCCGCACAGGTTGTCAACCCGATGAGACAGACCGTCGTCCGCGAAGGACGAGAGCCGGCGTGCCCTCGCTGCAAGCATTCTCGCGGGCTCGCTGCTAGAGCGCGCTCTCGGTCGAGAGTGGCCAGCCTCCTGCATCTCCTCTCCTCGCCGGCTGGCAGCACAGTCGGCACAGACAGGACCGCCAAGAACCGGAGGTATCATGCTGCACCGACTCTCGTCCGGGCCCCTCACTCGCGTCTCTCGAGCCGCCTGGCTCGCGGCGCTGGTCCTCGTCCCCGCCAGCGCCGCGGCGGCGGACCTGAAGAGCTCGGTGACCGTCAAAGTTGTGGATACCACCGCGACGTTCACGGCCAAGATCTGTAACAACACCGCGACCCCGGCGAGCGGCGCGTCGCTGCTGCTCTTCTACAACCTCGCCAGCGCCCCGACCTGCTCGACGGCGTGCACGGCGGGCAGCTGCCAGTCGTTCGCGAACCTCGCGGTGCCCGCCTCGGGGTGCCTGACCCTGACCGGCACCAAGACCTGGGCGATCGGGGCCTACACCGCCTGGACCCGCGCGTGCGGCGTCACCGACAGCGCCCCTGCCGACGACGTGGGCTCCGCGGATTACGTGGTGAGGCCCGACCTGGTGGTCAGCGCCTTCAGCGCAGCCGCTGTCGGGACCACGAACGACATCGCCTATACCATCACGGTGAAGAACGTCGGCCCTGGCATGGCCGCCGCCCAGCAGCTGACGCTGGGGCTCTACTACGACCGCCCCGCCGCCCCCGCCACCACGGACGTGCCGGACCAGACCTTCACCTTCAGCGGCCTCGCCTACAACGCGACCTTCAGCAAGAGCTTCACGCGCTACGGAGCGCCGACGAAGAAGTACAGCTCGTGGGTGCTCGTCGACCGCGCCGCCACGGTGAGCGAGGCGGACGAGACCAACAACACCAAGCAGGCCGTCGTCGCGGTGGGGACCAACGTCGTCATCGACAGCGTCGCCGCCACCGCGGCCGGCACCAGCGTCGACTTCGCCCTCAAGGTCTGCAACAAGGGCAACCTGAACAGCGGGTCGTTCAAGGTGAGCCTCTGGTACGATCGCGCGGCCGCACCGGCCTGCGGCGCCACTGGCGAGTCCTACTCGTCGATCGTCGCCGGCCTGGCCCCGACCTCCTGCACCACGCTGAACCACACGCGGATCGCCGTACCCGGCGGGAGCTTCACGGCCTGGGCGTTCGCCGACCCGACCTGCACGACCGCCGAGAGTGACGAGACCGACAACGTGAAGTCGAAGGCCTACGCGATGGGCAAGCCTGACCTCAAGCTCGACTCCTTCTCGGCCCAGGTCTCTGGCTCGAACGTCACCTACAAGGCCAAGGTCTGCAACCTCGGCGCTACGACCGGGCTCGCCTTCAAGGTGGGGCTGGTCCAGAACGCGAACAGCGCGCCTGGCTGCGCCGCCGCGATGAGCTTCGTCTGGCCCGACATCATGGGTCTCGCCGCCGGTCAGTGCACAGCCGAGCTGAGCCACACCGCCACCGTCTCCGGCGCCGGCACCTTCACCGCCTACGCGGTGGCCGACCCGGGCTGCCTGATCGCCGAGAGCCTCGAGACGAACAACTCGCGGAGCGCGAGCTACGCCGTGGCGCCCGACAAGCCGGACCTCTACGTCAGCGCCTTCAAGGCCGCGGTGACGGGGAACAGCGTCGAGTACAGGGCCACCGTCTGCAACGGGGGCCTCGCCACCACCACGACCTTCCAGGTGGGCATCTACTTCAACGCCACCGCAGCGACTGGCAATCCGAACGCCACCGTGGCGGTCGCCGGGCTCGCCGGTGGCGCGTGCAAGGCAGTGAGCCACACGCGCGTGGTCGCTCCGGGGAGCTACACGGCCTGGGTCAAGGCGGACTCCGGGACCGCGGTGACCGAGCTCGACGAGAACAACAACACCGACTCCGACCCCTACACGATCGCCTCGCCCAACAAGCCGGACCTCACCGTCACGGAGCTCGTGGTGACGACCCAGGGGAGCAACGTGACCTACGCGGCCACCGTGAAGAACAGCGGCACCGCCGCCGCCGATCAGTTCACCCTCGGCCTCTTCCACGACCGCTCCTCGGCGCCGGCCTGCGGCGTCTCCCCCGACGCGAGCGAGGTGATCTCCTCCCTCGCGGTCGGTGCGGAGGTCACCAAGACCTGGACCCGGAGCGCGGTGACCGCGGGCTCGTACACCGCCTGGGCGATGGCCGATACCGGCTGCGGGGTGACCGAGTCCGACGAGGCGAACAACGGGACCTCGAAGGCCTACACCATCGGCGGCAGCGGCAGCGACGCGGGCGTCGCCGACTCCGGCCCGAAGAAGGACACCGGCGCCTGGGACACCCAGCCCGCGAAGAAGGACGGCGGCTCGGCCAGCACGCCTCCGGGAGGCGGCTGCTCCCTCGAGGGCTCGCCCGCGGCCGGCCCCGGGCCGCTGCTCGCGCTGCTCCTCGGACTGGCGGTCCTCGGACGCACCCGCCGTCGCGACTGACCGGTCTCCTCGCTCCGGCCACCGACCCTGGGCCGCTCTCGCCCGCCACCGGTCCGGCGCCCTCCGTCACGGACGCGCGGGCGAGAAGGTGCGCCCGGGTCCCGCGGACTGGACCTGCTCGCTGTCAGCCCGCATACTAACGCCCTCGGCAGCGTGGGCGATGAAGCGGGACACACCGATCAGCGACGACCCTCAGTGGTACAAGGACGCGATCTTCTACGAGGTCCGGGTCCGCTCCTTCTTCGACAGCGACGGCGACGGCGTGGGCGACTTCCCCGGCCTGACGGCGAAGCTCGACTACCTGGAGGACCTCGGGGTCAGCACGCTCTGGCTGCTCCCCTTCTACCCCTCGCCGCTGCGCGACGACGGCTACGACATCGCCGACTACCTCGACGTGCACCCCGACTACGGCAGCATCGGCGACTTCAAGACGTTCCTCCGCGAGGCCCACCGACGCGGGCTGCGGGTCGTCACCGAGCTCGTCATCAACCACACCTCCGACGCGCACCCGTGGTTCCAGCGCGCCCGGCACGCGCCGCCCGGGAGCCGCGAGCGCGACTACTACGTCTGGAGCGAGAGCGCCGAGCGCTACGCCGAGACGCGGATCATCTTCAAGGACTTCGAGCCCTCGAACTGGACCTGGGATCCGGTGGCGCGGGCCCACTACTGGCACCGCTTCTACGCGCACCAGCCCGACCTCAACTTCGACAGCCCGGACGTGCGCCGCGCCGTGCTGCGCGTCGTGGACTTCTGGCTGGGGATGGGCGTCGACGGGCTGCGCCTCGACGCGGTCCCCTACCTCTTCGAGCGCGAGGGGACGAGCTGCGAGAACCTCCCCGAGACGCACGCCTACCTGCGCGAGCTGCGGGCGCACGTGGACCGGCGCTTCCCCAACCGGATGCTCCTCGCCGAGGCGAACCAGTGGCCCGAGGACGCGGTCGCCTACCTCGGCGCCGGCGACGAGTGCCACATGGCGTTCCACTTCCCGATCATGCCGCGCATGTACCTCGCCGTGCGCACCGAGGACCGCTTCCCGCTCATCGACATCCTCGCGCAGACCCCGATCATCCCCGAGAGCTGCCAGTGGGCGCTCTTCCTGCGCAACCACGACGAGCTGACCCTGGAGATGGTCACCGACGAGGAGCGCGACTTCATGTACCGGGCCTACGCGCACGAGGCCCGCATGCGCATCAACCTCGGCATCCGCCGCAGGCTGGCCCCGATCTTCGGCAACAACCGCCGCGCCATCGAGCTGCTGAACGGGCTCCTCTTCTCGCTGCCGGGGACGCCGGTGATCTACTACGGCGACGAGATCGGGATGGGAGACAACATCTACCTCGGTGACCGCAACGGGGTGCGCACGCCGATGCAGTGGAGCGCCGACCGCAACGCCGGCTTCTCTCGCGCGAACCCGCAGCGCCTGGTGCTGCCCCCGATCACCGACCACGAGTACCACTACGAGGCGGTCAACGTGGAGTCGCAGCAGAGCAACCGTCACTCGCTGCTCTGGTGGATGAAGCGCCTGATCACGCTGCGCAAGCGCCACATCGCGTTCGGCCGCGGCAGCATCGAGGTGCTCTCCGCGGACAACCCGAAGTGCCTGGCCTTCATCCGGTGCCACGGCGCCGAGCAGATCCTCGTGGTGGCCAACCTCTCGCGCTTCGTGCAGCTGGTGCGCGTCGCGCTCCCCGGGCGCCGGGGGCTCACCCCGATCGAGCTCTTCGGCCGCACGCCGTTCCCCGAGATCGGCGAGCAGCCCTACCTCTTCACGCTGGGCCCGCACGGCTTCTACTGGTTCGCCCTCGAGGCGTCACGCGCCGCCCTGCTCGCCTCCGGCGGAGGCTCCGCGATGAAGGGCGAATTGGTCGCCGGGCCCGAGGAGCGGCGAGCGCCGGTGCTCGAGCTCTCGGCGCGCGAGGCCGTCGGGGGCCGCGGCCGCGCGGCGCTGCAGGGGGCGCTCTCCGCGTTCCTGCGCCGCAGCCGCTGGTTCGGCGGCAAGGCGCGCCGCCTGAAGTCCGCCGAGCTGACCGCGGCGGTGCCCCTCAGCGAGCGCGGCGAGGCCTGGCTCGGGCTGGTCCGCGTGGAGTACGACGAGGGCGAGGCGGAGACCTACCTCCTGCCGCTGGCCGCCCTGAGCGGCACGCGGGCGGCCGAGCTGCGCGCGCAGGTGCCGGCCGCGGTCGTCGCCGAGCTGCGGCCCGGGCGCGACGCGGAGGGCGTGCTCATCGACGCCAGCCACGACCCGGAGTTCGGCGCCGCGCTGCTCGGGCTCCTCGAGCGGCGCCGCGTGCTGCGCACCGCCGAGGGCGAGGTGGCGGGCGTGCAGGCGGCGGCGTTCGCCAGGCTCCGCGGCGAGGGCGCCCTCCCCGTCCGTGTGCTCGGGGTGGAGCAGAGCAACACCTCGCTCGTCTATGGTGACCGCCTGATGCTGAAGCTCTTCCGGCGCCTGGAGCCCGGCGTCAGCGCCGACCTCGATCTGATGCGGCACCTCACGGAGCGCGCCGCGTTCGCCCACTCGCCACCGCTGGCGGGCTGGCTCGAGCTGCGCGCCGGCCGCGCCGAGCCCGTCTCGCTCGGCGTGCTGGAGGGCTTCGTCGCCAACGAAGGCGACGCCTGGCGCTACACCCGCGAGGAGGTGCAGCGGTTCTTCGAGCGCGTCGCCGCGCGCCGCGAGCCCGTGGCGCCGCCCGGGCGGCCGCTCCTCGCGCTCCTCGGCGAGGAGCCCCCCGCAGCGGTGCGCGATCTGATCGGCGCCTACCTCGACGCGGCGCGGCTCCTCGGCCGCCGCACCGGCGAGCTGCACCTCGCGCTCGGGGACGCGCAGGGCGATCCGGACTTCCGGCCCGAGCCCCACACCGGGCTCTACCAGCGCTCCACCTACCAGTCGATGCGCAACCTGACGGGCGCCGTCTTCCGCCTGCTGCGCAAGCGCCTGCCCGGCCTCCCCGAGGAGCTGCAGGGGCAGGCGCGCGAGCTCGTGGCGCGCGAGCGTCGCGTCCTCGGCGGCTTCGAGAGCTACCTGCGGCGGAAGATCACCGCGCCCCGGATCCGGACGCACGGCGACTACCACCTCGGCCAGGTGCTCTACACGGGCAAGGACTTCGTCATCATCGACTTCGAGGGCGAGCCCGCGCGGCCGCTGGTCGAGCGCCGGCGCAAGCGGCCCGCCCTGCGCGATGTCGCCGGCATGATCCGCTCGTTCCACTACGCCGCCTTCGGCGCGCTCCGCGAGCTCGGCGAGGAGGGGCGGCTCGCGGGCGCCCACGCCGAGGAGCTCGGGCCCTACGCCGACCTCTGGCAGGTCTGGTCGAGCTGGGCCTTCCTCGGCGGCTACCTGGGGGCGATGAGCGACTCACCCCTGATCCCGCGGGACCGCGAGGAGCTGGGCGTGCTCCTCGACGCCTTCCTGCTGGAGAAGGCGGTCTACGAGCTCGGCTACGAGCTGAACAACCGGCCGGGGTGGGTCGCCATCCCGATGCACGGGATCCGGCAGATCCTCGGGTAGGTCGCCCCTCCTCCCTCGCCGCGTCCTTCCTCCCGCGCCTTGTCCTGCTCGCCCGCCCGCGTCCATTCTCTCCCCCCCCTACCCATTCGCCCAGGCTGTGTCGTCCAAGCAGGGCGAGACCACGGAGACGCCCTTCGGAGATGACCATGACATCCGCCCGCACCCTGCCCTCCAGCTCCGACGCCGCGCTGCGCCTCTGGCCGCGGAGCTGGCTCCTGGTCTCCTGCGCGCTCGCGCTGCTCCTCGCCGCGGGCGTGCTCGCGCTCGCGTGGAGCCGCTACAGGCTGGGATGATTAGCCTGATTGACGCCGAACGCGCCCCGGACTAGGGTTCGACCGGGCCGTACCTGAATGCGACTGCACCTCCCCCGCGACCGCAACCTGATCGTCCTCTTCGCCCTGCTCGTCATCGCCACCAGCGCGTACTTCGGCGTGCGCAACTCGAACGGCTACACGGGCGGGATCGCGGAGCTCGACGGCTTCTACTACTACGTCTACCTGCGCTCGCTGCAGATGGACGGCGACCTCGACTTCTCCAACGAGTACCGTGACTGGGGGAACCCCTTCGACTTTGGCTACACCTCGACGGGCCGCGCCCGGAACATCTTCGGGGTGGGGCCCGCCGTGCTCTGGTCGCCCTTCTTCCTCGCCGCCTGCGGGCTCGCGCGCCTGGGGGTCGCGCTGGGCTACCCGCTGTCCCTGGACGGGCTCTCACCGTTTCACCAGAGCATCACCCTCTGGGGGACGCTCTTCTACGGTTGGCTCGCGCTGCTCTTCTGCTACCTGATCGCGCGGCAGCTCTTCGGCCGCGAGCACGCGCTCTGGCCCACGCTGGGCGCGGGCCTCGCCGGCCCGCTGCCGTTCTACTGCCTGATGTGGGCCTCGTACTCGCACGCCCAGGCCGCCATGGCGACCTCGCTGATGATCCTGCTCTGGCTACGCTGGCGCGAGTCCTGGACGCTGCGCCGCTGGATCCTCTTCGGCGCGGCGGCCGGCCTGGTGGTGCTGGTGCGGACGGCGGCGATCGCCTTCCTGCTGCTCCCGCTCTTCGAGGCCGGGAGGCAGCTCCGCGCCGCCGCGCGCCGCGAGGAGGCCGGCGGGAGCCGCGCCGGGCGAATCCTCCGCGCGCTCGCCGCCCCGCTCGCCGGCGGCCTCGCCGCGATCCTAGTGTTCACGCCCCAGCTCATCGCCTGGCGCGTCCTCTACGGCCGCCTGCTCCTCATCCCGCAGGGAGAGAGCTTCATGGTCTGGGGCGAGAACGCCTGGGCCGAGACGCTCTTCTCGCCGCGCAACGGCCTCCTCACCATGGCGCCGCTGATGCTCTTCGCGCTCATCGGTCTCTTCGCCGGCGTGCGGCGCCGGCCGGCCGTCGGCGGACCGCTGCTCCTCGTCTTCCTCGGCGTCCTCGTCGTCAACGGCGCGGCCTACGACTGGTGGGGCTGGGGCTTCTCGGCGCGCCGCTACACCTGCTCGATGCCGCTCTTCACCTTCGGGCTCGCCGCGGTCCTGCGTGGCGTCCGCGAGCGGCTGCTGCGGAACGCCGCGCGGAGCATCGCCTGGGTGACAGCGATCGTCATCCTCGCCTTCATCACCTTCAACCTGCAGTGGGTCTCCTCGTTCGCGCAGAAGAACCTCGACTGGTACTACGTGCGCTCCACCGAGGGTCTCTACATGACCGTGACCCACGGGGCGATGGAGCGCGTCTACAACACCATCGGCAACCCGCTCTCGCTCCCGGCCAGCCTCAACTTCTCGATCCGTCGCGGCGGCTCGCCCAGGGTCTACGACCGCATCGACGGGAGCTACCTCCTCGGCGAGGCACACCCGCAGGCGAACCCGGCCGCGAAGCCGTACATGAACGCGACCCTCGACTTCGGCGACCTGCGCTTCCGGCACAACCTCTCCGAGGCCTTCGGCTACCCGATCCGCAACGCGGAGGGGATCCGCTACGCCCCGCTGCGCCAGCCTCGCGCGCACATCTTCCTCCCGCTCAACCGCCCGGGCGGGGTCCAGCTCACGCTCGGCGGCCGCGCGGCGCATGCCGGCACCCGCCTCGAGGTGCGCTTCAACGGCAAGTCGCTGGGCACCCGGCCGCTCCCGCACGACGAGTGGTCCCTGATGGCCTACGACATCCCCAGGAGCTGGGTCGTGCGTGGCATCAACCGCGTGGATCTGATCCACGAGCTGCCGCAGGTGCCCGAGGACGAACGCTGTCTGGTCAGCGGCGGCAAGCGGGTCTGCTCACGGGCGGATCTGGCGGCGATCAGCGGCGGCCCCTCGGCGGGGCTCTTCGCCGAGATCTACCTCGACGACAAGCGGGTGGCGCCGAGCTGGCGCGGGCTCAACGTGGCGGTCGTCGAGCCGTCGACGGGCAAGCTCCTCGGAGCGCGGGGCTTCGACACCATCCTCTACCTCTCCATGTACCGCGAGCTCGACCGCTACCTGCGCTGCTTCCCGGCGGGCAGCCTGGTCGCCTTTGCCGCGCGTGGTGACCCGACGCGCAACCTCCTGCGCGGCGGCCGCGAGGCGCTCGCGCGGTTCGGCGTCACCGGCGAGGAGATGGACGCGGAGGGAGGGTTCGCGGCGATCGGCGTCCTCGGCGGAGCGCCGGGCACCGCCCTCGAGGCCAGCGCCAAGCTGGACCACGCCCGGGTCCACCTCGGCAAGCCGCCGACGTCGTGGCGAGAGCTGGCGCAGTACCGGCTCCTGCGGCTGCGCTGACCATCAACCCAGGCCAGCCCCAGGCGAGCTGTGGGGTCAGGCGGCGTCGTGACGCGTCCGTCGATCCCCGTGAGAGCTGATCGCGGCAGCTTCGCCGATCGCTGCTGCGAGCCCCTGGTGGGACCAGGGCTCGGCCACGAAGCGGTGGGCGAGCCCGGTCGCGAGCGCGACGACGACGCGGGGGTCGTCCTCGGCGCAGCTGCCGACCAGCAGCCGCGCGCAGCGCGGGCGACGCGCGCGTACCTCCTGCAGCACCGCCTCCCCCCCCGCGCCCCAGCCGCGCAGCCCGAGCTTCGCGACCACGGCGTCCAGCGCCGACGGACCGGCGAGCGCGGCGGTCACCTCCGGCCAGCTGAGGGCGGTGACGGCGTCGATGCCGGCGACCCTGAGGGCGCGAGCGATCGACCGGAGGAGGAGGGGATCGTCGTCGATCAGGAGCACCCGCATCAACCGCTCCAGGAGAGTGGGTCTGGGTGTTATGGGCAGGTGCGGCGGCGGGTGCAAGGCGATTGTCGCGACTCAGCCGGGGCGCGCGACCTCGACCATGGTGTCCGCGAGGCAGACGGGGCAGAAGCCGGG
>JAKLHH010000012.1 GCA_022710245.1 Myxococcota bacterium | reverse complement strand
TCAGCCCGGGCGCTCGAGGTCTCGCTGCCTCGCACGTCGTCGACGAGCCCTTTCGCGCCCTTGGCGCCGCCATCGGAGATCGCGCTCGGTCCTTGGGGTCAGTCAGCCGCCGCGCCGATCCCGGACCAGCTCCGCGGATCGTACGGGCCACGCGCCGGCTCGACGTCGACGGGGATGCCAGTGAGCTGCGCCTGGCCCGAGAGCGGATCGAGCGCCGCCGGGCCATCCAGCGGCAGCAGGTTCGCGTTCACGCCGGGCGCCTGGCTCGCCACCGCGAGGCCGCTCGCCTGCTGGTGCCCGAAGCCGTGCGGCAGCGCCACCGTCAGCGGCGGCAGGTCGCGGGTGATCTTGATCGGCACGCGCACCGTGGCCGCGGCCGTGCGCACGTCGACGCAGTCGCCCTCGGCGAGCCCGAGCCGCTCCGCGTCGATCGGGCTCATGTGCAGCCGGTTCCCCGCCTGGCCGCCGCGCACGAAGCGCTCGAGGTTGTGCGTCCACGAGTTGTGCGTGGTCACGCTGCGCTTGCTGATCAGCTTGAAGCGCCCCTGGCCGGCGAACTCCTGCGCGTGCAGCCCGTCCAGGCACCGCGCCCGCTCGAGGAGCTCCGGCGGCGCCAGCTCGAGCTTGCCAGAGGCGGTGAGCAGGCGCGCGGGGAGGAACGAGCCCGGCCGGTGCGGCGGCCGCGGCCGCCCGTGCGGCTCGCCGAGGAGGCGACGGAAGGAGCCCTGCCGGGTCAGGCGCAGCAGCCCGTCGAGGAGCAGGCGCTGCGGCAGATCGCGCACACCGGCGCCGCGCCTCGGCCCGAGGAGGGTGAGGGCTCTCAGCGCCGCCTGCGCCACGCGCGAGCCGAAGAGCGGCGCGCGGCTGGCCTCGCAGAGGTCGAGGTAGATGCTCGCCTCGTCGCGCGCCTCGCCGGGCGGCGGCAGGACCGCGTCGGTCGCCTGCAGGTAGGGCCTGAGCTGCAGCCCCAGCATCAGCGGGAAGATGAACGGCAGGTCCGGCCGCTCGAGAGGCGAGGTGGTGGGCAGCACGTAGTGCGCGAGCTGCCCCGTCTCGTTGCGGAAGATGTCGAGGCAGACGAGGAGCTCGAGCTTCGCGAGCGCCTCGCGGAGGTGCGCCGAGGCCGGCATGGTGAGGAGCGGGTTCCCGCCGCTGACGAAGAGCGCTCGCACCTGCCCCTGACCCGGCGTCAGGATCTCCTCGGCGAGGAGCCCGCCGGCGAAGGCGTCGTTCACCGACGGGAGGCCGCCGACGCGGCTGCGGTCGTCGCGGAGCAGCGTGCCGCTGCGCTTGCCGAAGGCCGGGAAGTCGATCAGGCCGCGCCCGACGAGGGTGCCGCCCGCGCGATCGAGGTTGCCAGTGATCGCGTTCACCGCCTCCTGCAGCCAGACGCAGAGCGATCCGTGCGCGCCCATGGTGACCCCGGTCCCGCAGTAGAGCGCGGCGCCGTCGGCCTCGAGGTAGCTCCGCACCATCGCCGTCATCGTCGCCGGCGGGATGCCGGTCACCGCCGCGCAGCGCTCGAGGGGCCAGGCCGCCGCCAGCGCCTCGAGGCGCTCGAGGCCCAGCGTCCGCGCGGCGAGGCGCGCGCGATCGAGGGTGGCGAGCCGCAGCACCTCGTGCAGGAACCCGAGGTAGAAGAAGACGTCGGTCCCGGGGCGGATGAGCACGGTCTCGCCCGCCACGCGGCTCGTCTCGGTGCGGCGCGCGTCGACGATCCAGAGCGCGCCGCCGCGCTCCACGATCGCCTTGAGCTCGCGCGCGGGGTGCGGCACCTGCAGGAAGGTCCAGCGCGAGATGAGCGGGTTCGCGCCGACCATGATCAGGCAGCGCGTCCGCTCGAGGTCCGGGTGCGGCAGCGTGAACGGGTAGCCGTACATCAGCCGGCTGACGGCGAACTTGCTCGAGCAGTCCTGCGTCGAGGAGGAGTACATGCTCCGCGAGCCGAGGCCCGTCATGAACCCCTGCGCGAAGATCGGGTGGAGCACCGAGAAGCCCGCGGCGGTGCCGATGTACATCGCGATCGCGTCGGGGCCGTGGAGCGCGCGGAGGCCCTGCACGCGCTCGCCGAGCTCGGCGAGGGCCTGCGACCAGGGGAGCTCGACGAAGCGGTCGCCGACGCGCTTCTGCGGCAGGCGCAGGCGATCGGGCGAGCCGTAGAGCTCGTGCTGGTGGAGGCCCTTCGGGCAGCAGGCGCCCTGCGTGGCGCAGTGCTGGTCGTCGCCGCGGATGGAGAGCACGCGGCCGGCGTCGGGGTCGGTCTCCACGCGGAGCCCGCAGAGCGCCTCGCAGATGCGGCAGAAGGTGTGGTGGATCTGCTTCATCGCGCCGGTCTACCTGAAGGGCGGCGCAGGGGACAAGAGCGGAGTCAGTTCCTGACGATCTTGGCGGTGAAGTACCTGCGGCGGTTCGGCGTGGCGCAGTTGCTGAGCTCCGTCATGCTGCCGTTGCTGGGTTGCTTCGTGGCTGCGTCCACGTCGTAGCGCAGCCAGACATCTGCCATGCACCCGTCAGCGGTCATGTTCTGCAGCACCCGCCGATGTGGACCGCACGAGAGGTCTGTCTCGCCGAGCTCCACCGTGGGTCTCAGGAACGGCGCCGGGGTCTCTCCCGGGTAGCCGACGCGGTACTCACCCTCGGCCCGGTAGGACCCCGCCTGCGCACCACACGCCGCAGGGGGCGTCGGAGCCTGCCCGAGCAGCCCCCAGTGGCACATCGTATCAACGCGTCGCGCCGGCTCCTCTGCGGCTGCGCTCATCGCAGCGCCGCGGATACCGCCGCAGAGCTTCGTCGCGTCTCGCCCGTTCCGTTGCTCATACCAGGTGTCGGTCTCGATGCTGATCCCCCCATCACCGTCCGTCTCGGTCGCACAGTGGTACTCCCAGATCGCATTCGAGCCGTCGCCCGAATCGAGAGACTTCATCGCGAACCGGTACTCTGTTCCGCCGCAACGCCATGCTTGCCCGCATTCTGTGGCAGCGCCTAGGCTGCACTCGGACGGGTGCGCCTCCGGCTCACCCCCGCAGGCGCCGAACGCGACCGCGATGACGACGACAGGTACGCCTCGCATCCTCACTTCGCGCTCTCCAGTGTAACCACAAACCATTGCCGCTCGTCCGGCGCGGAGCAATTGCCATAGATCTCCGCGCTGGCGTGAGCCAGACCATTTGCTGTCGCGTCATAGCGAAGCCAAACACGACCAACGCAGTCACCCTCCACCCGCCCGCCGTACCCGAAGATCTGCGCACCGCACCGTCGATAGCTCTCTGGGATGACGATCGGATCGGTGGGGCAGACAAGCTGCGACGCCGTGAACCCCTCCGACCGGGTCGGCTTGCCCTCCATCACGTTGTAGCGCTCGCCGGCGGCCACGCAGTTCTCCTCTTCGGCATCGTCGTAGAAGGACCATCCGCACAGCTTGATGATGCGGCTTGCTGCCTGGCTCGGCTTGCTGTCGCCCGTCGCACCCACCGTAAGATCGCTGCAGAGTTGGTCGAGGCTGCGGCCTTCCTTGTACTCCTGCCACTGCGCGACTGCGATGTCCGAGCCATCCGGACTTCGCCGCATGCAGTGAAATGCCAAGAGGCCGTCCTTGAAGATCGGACCGCTGGAGGTCGAAACCCTGAAAGTATAGGATCGTCGTTCGCACGTCCAGGTCTGGCCGCACTGCGTAAACGATGAAAGAATGCAACTCGCGGGGGATGCGTCTCCAGGGGTATCATCGCATCCTGTGAACAGCATTCCCAGCAGAGTCCCAACGGCCAGCCGATTCATAGACGAGAAGCTACACCGCATGCCAGCGCCCCGCAAGCCGTGTTCTCCATTGGACTGCTTTCGACGGACGGGCGCGACGTCTCTCACTACATGCTGTACCAACTCCAGTACAGGTTACTCGCATATTGGTCAACCGTCTCCACGAGAGTGAAGTTTGTTAGCTCGGGCTTCACGAAGTAGCCAGACTGCGATCGCGGAATGATCCTTGGACTTGAGTCATCCCAAGGACTGAACCTGAACTGGTACTCGTAGCCCGTGCCACACGACGCCTCCTTATAGTAATCACCCGAAATCCACTTCAAGCAGTAGTTGCTTGAGTCGTTGCGAATCTTGTACCAGAAGTCATTCCCGCGGTATGCCGTTACAGCGATGAGGGTCCAGGTCTTTCGAGCGAGGTACGGATAGCCGCTGACGGGACAATCGCTGCTCATGACTACTCTCTTCTCTGTAGCCAGACCGTCGCTCGAGGCCATGCAACGACCTACGTCCCCAACAAAGTACTTGAAGACGGTCCCGGGGAATTCATCTCCGGGACTAATGGCCCCTACGTACTCCCCCACTCGATAGTCCTCCCCTGTACATGCTGACAACGCACAACTCACCACAATTGCAAGCACATGTCCGCGCACGTCCCTACCTCCTACTTGTCTGTGGCGTGAGAGTTCGCGCGGAGCACCCACGCGAACATGCCGCCCCTTTTGTCCGAAACTACCTGGACATGTCGAATGGCGCAAGGACACAGATGTGCACCTCAGGGTGGGCTGCCTCACAGGTATTACCTTTCATCTTCCGAGGGCGGCCAAGAACCAGACATCGTCCCCACCAAGGGGAAAGCGTTAAGTATTGCGACCCTAAGTATTGCGACCCTTGGTATAACGAACCTCACCAAGTGACTGTGAGTTCTTCTTCGTCGCACGGTCGGTTTTCGCTTGCCTGTCTCGCGCCAGCTCAGCTAACGTGCGGGCTCACTCGGGGTCCATTCCCCGTTGTACTCACGTCAGCGTTGTTCAGAGGAGAGGAGGTAGACCTCTATGCCGACCACCCCGGATGTCATCCAACTCAAGCCCGCCTACGATGCCTTCCTCGCCGTCGCAATGGGTATTCCCGCGGATTCAGTCAAGCCGTGCCGCGCGGAGATCCAGCTCGTGACCCATAATGCGGAGAAGGGCGCCGCGGAGCTCCTCAAGCGCAAGGCCGAGCTCCCCGTCGAGGTCCAGCCGCCGATGCGCTGGTCCGACGTCGAGGAGATCCCGCAGCTCTGCCAAGCGCTCCGCTTCGCTGACGCTCAGCTCACCACCACCGTGAAGGAGAAGCAGGACACCCAGGAGCGGCTCCGCGCTGTCTACAAGCAGCGCGAGGTGCTCCTGACTCAGGCGACCGCGGCCGCGACGCTCGACCTGCTGCCGCGCGAGACCGTCGAGAAGATCCTTCGCGGCCGCGGCGCGCTCGACGCGGTCGAGGACACCATCAACCTGGTCGAGCTCTTCCGCAACCACGCCGTGGGTGTCAAGGGCAAGTGCGCCATCACCGACGACATGTTGAAGGTCGCCGAGGAGAACGCGAGCGTGCTGTACCGCGTGCTCAAGCCGGCGAGCGCCAAGCCCCCCGCGAAGACGCCCGACGAGGCGGCCCGCCTCGCCGACATCCGCGACCGCTTCTGGACACTCCTCAACCAGCGCCACGACCACATCTGGCGCGCCGCTGTCTGGTTCTGGGGCGAGGAGGCCGAGGATCACGTGCCGCCGCTCCAGTCCCGCCGCATCCGCCGCCACGGCGCCGCGCAGGCGTAGCGCGACCATCCCCAACAGCCGCCCCCAGCTCTGGAGCCGCCTCTCGCAGCATCCCGGCTGCGATCGTCAACCTCGAGCGCCGTCGCCGCAGCATCCCGACTGCGATCGTAAATTGCGAGTGCGCTCCCGCGAGCATCCCGGAGGGGCACAGCGACCGCGAGGTCCGTTCGTCGCAGCATCCCGGCTGCGATCGTCAACCGCTCGAGTCGTCCCGGTGTGGTGAGGAACCGGCGTGTAGAGGTTCCGGAACCGGCAGGTGGCAGATCGGCGACCGCAGCCTCCAATCGGAGCCTGAACCGGGGCAGGAAGGTCGGGGTGGGCCGCGGTAGGTCCAGGCAAATCGTCCTCCCTGCAGCGCGCTCCCCGCTCGCAACTCTCGATTCAGGCTACCAGAATTTGCCCTTCATCGCGGAGCCTCCGCAGGAGGCGAGCAGGGCAAATCGACTCGCCTGGTGCCAGGCCCTGGTGGAAAAACGCGTTCCTGGTGCCACGCGGTGAAGAAATCCATTGACACCGAAACGGCTTTTCTGCAAATATCTAATGCCAAGGGACAGACCGCCTTGTTTTTTCGCACGAAGCAGGCGAGTGGCAGAACCTACCTGCAGTTGGTAGAAAACCAGTGGAAGGACGGCCGAACGATGCAGCGAGTCATCGCTAACGTCGGCCGTCTAGACAAACTCCAGGCATCTGGTGACCTTGAAGGACTGATCCAGTCTGGCACCAGATTCTGCAAAAGCAGTATTAGCTATATCGCTACAGCTCCGGAGGAGACCCAGCTCTCATCGCACCAGATCAGCCGCCTGGCCCAGGTCAGCCCCTCCACCGTGGTCTCCTGGATCAACCAGGGGCTGCTCCCCGCGACGCGCACGCCGGGCGGCCACCGCCGCGTGACCGTGCGCGACCTGCGCCAGTTTCTCACCGAGCACCAGATGCCGATGCCCGCCGAGCTCGCGCTCGGCACCACCGCGCGGCGCGTCTTCATCGTCGACGACGATCCGCTGGCGATCAGCGCCATCAAGCGCGCGATCCTCCAGCACGACCCGCGCCTCGAGGTGGAGGGGTGCACCGACGGGATCGAGGCGCTGGTCATGATCGGCGCGCTGCTGCCCGACCTGGTGCTGCTCGACGTGCACATGGAGGCGATCGACGGCTTCGAGGTCTGCCGCCGCCTGCGCAAGATGGCGCGCCTGGCAGAGATGAAGATCGTCGCCATCACAGCGTTCCCTTCCGAGGAGGATCGGTCGCGCATCCTGAACTACGGCGCCGCGGACTACTGGATCAAGCCGGTGAGCGCCCAGCGAGTCGCCGAGATCCTGGCTGCGGGTGAGGCGGGGGGGCTGCAGACCGGGGCGGGCTGATGGGTGTCCACCCGCTGCGCAGGACGCCCTCCGTCTTTCTCGGGATCGACCTGAGGGGCCAGCAGCGCTTCCCGATCGAGGACGCGCTCAGCGGACGGCTGGCGACGCCGCGCGGGCTCGAGGTGCAGATCGCCGACCTCAGCCTCGGCGGCGCGGGGCTCCTCGTGGTGCGGGCGGGCACGCTGCGCGCGAGCCGCGCCGGGCTGGAGCTCGCCCGTGGGGAGCAGCCGCTCGGCGAGTGCGAGGTGGAGCTGGTCCACACGAGCGACCCGGGCGAGGGCGCGAGCCTGGTCGGGGTGCGCTTCCGCGGCGCCGGCGAGGAGCTCCTGCGCGCGGTCTGCCGCTACCTCGTCGAGCGCCACTCGCAGGGAGAGCTCCGGCTCGTCGACCCGCGCGCCTGCACGCTGCACCGCGACCCGCAGCGCGTTCGCCAGCTCCTCGTGCACCTCTGCCGGCGGCGCCGCGAGCTCCGCGTCTTCGACGCCGCTGGCCGGCCCGCCGGGCGGCTGCTGCCGCTCGGCGTCGATCGCGCTCGGCTGCGCGGCTGCCTCACGCTGGACGCGCCGCTCTCCGTCGGCGTGGGGAGCGCCTGCCAGCTCGCGACCTCGTCCTTCACCAACCTCTACGTGCTGCCGTCGCGGCTGCTCGGCGGCGGCGAGCAGGCGGTGTTCGCGCTGCCCGACCAGCTCCTCGAGTCGGCGCGCCGTCGCCTCGGCCGCGCGCCCGCGGCGCCGGAGCGGCCGGTGGGCCTCGAGCTCCTCCACCCGCTGCTGCCGGGCAAGGTCGTGCGCAAGCTCGCGCGCGAGGTGGGCCTCGGCGGGCTCAGCTTCGACCTCGACGTGGAGGAGGACCTGCTCGTCTGCGGGAGCGTCCTCGACGCCGCCCTCCTGCGCCTCGCCGACGGGCGCGCCCTGCCCTGCCGCTGCGTCGTCCGCCACACCGACGAGCTCCCGGGCGGTGGTCACCGCTGCGGCGTGGAGATCCGCGAGTGGGCACCCGGCGCGCGCGAGCGCTGGGTCGAGGAGGTGCTGGCGCGGATGAACCCCGAGGTCGAGGAGGCGACCCCGTTCACCCTGGAGGACGCCTGGGACGTCTTCGATCGCTCGGGCTACCTCGAGGAGAAGCCGCCCGAGCAGATCCGCGCCATGCGCGAGCCCTTCCTCAGCACCTGGCGCCGGCTGCTGCGCACCCGCACGAGCGCGCGCTTCTGGCTGCACCGCTCGCGCGGCGTCGCCACGGGCACCGTCTGCACCACGCGCGTCTACGGGAGCACCTGGCTCGTCCACCACATGGCCGTCGACCGCGCGCTGCCGGCGGCGCGCAAGCTCGCCGTGCTCGCCGACCTGGTCCCGCGCTCGGCCTTCCAGTGGCTCGCCGCGAGCCACCCCGAGGGAAACCTCGTCGCCTACTTCAACGCGGAGAAGAGCTTCAACCAGTCGGTCTGGGTGGACCAGCTCAAGGCCTGCGAGGGCGAGCTCGAGCAGGACGTGCGCCGCGTCTGCGCCTGGGAGTTCCGCCCGGCGCAGCTCCCGGCGCTGCCGCCCGCGCTGCAGGTGCGCGTCGCCGGCGACGACGACCTCGCGCTGATCGCCGCTGACCTCGAGGAGCGCGACGGCGCCTTCCCCTGCCGTGCCTGCGACCTGACCCCGGAGCGGCTGCGCGTCCGCGAGCTCGGCGCCGACGGCAGCGGCGCGGTCGGCCGCGAGCGCCAGGTCTTCGTCGCCGGAGCGCCCGGCCGCGTGCGCGGCTACGCGCTCCTCGAGCACGCGAGCCCGGGCGTCAACATCTTCTCCCTCTACGACACCTGCCGGCTGGTGGTGCTGCCGTCGGCGCGGCGAGCCGAGGCGGTGGCCGCGGCGCTCTTCGAGACCGCCGTGGTCTACTTCCGCGAGATCGGGGTGGAGTCGTTCCTCTGCCTGGCGGGGGAGAAGGACGCCGCGCCGCCCACCGCGCACGCCGCCTTCCGGGTGGAGCTGATCCGGGCGATGGCGCCCTCCAGCGTGCTCGCGCGCTGGGTCGCCTACCTCAACGAGCTCTGGGCCCAGCGATGAGCGATGAGAGCGATGTGCGAGCGGGCGGCCCAGCGATGCATGTGATCACAGCGATGCATGTGATCACAGCGATGCATGTGATCACAGCGATGCATGCGATCACAGCGATGCATGCGATCACAGCGATGAAGCGGAGCGACGGGTGATGCGGATCCTCCTCGTGCAGCCGCCCTTCAGTCAGCGGAACTCCTGCATCGCCGCGCTCGGGGTCGCCGAGCCGCTCGGCCTCGAGTACGTGGCCGCCGCGGTGCCGAGGCACGAGGTGCGCATCCTGGACCTGCGCCTCGGCGGATCGCTGGCAGCGGCGCTCGCCGAGCACACGCCGCGGGTGGTGGGCGTCAGCGCGGTCACCGCGGGGCTGCCGCAGGCGCTCGCGGTGCTGCGCGAGGCGCGGCAGCACGACCCCGGCATCACCACCGTGATCGGCGGCGTGCACCCGACGCTGCTCCCCGAGGACTGCCAGCGCGACGAGGTGGACGTCATCGTCCGCGGCGAGGGCGAGCCCACCTTCGCCGCGCTGATCACCCACCTCGAGCGCGGCGAGAGCCTGGCGGGGGTGGCGGGGCTCAGCTACCGCGACGGTGGCGGCTGGCACGCGAACCCGGACCGCGAGCTGGGGCCGCTCGACGCCTACGCGCCGCCGGCCCGCGAGCTCACCGCCGGGGACCGCGACGCCTACGCGCGCGTCGGCCTCGGGCACACGCTCTCGCTGGTCTCCTCGCGCGGCTGCAGCCGGCGCTGCACCTTCTGCTCCGTCTGGCGGGTCCACGGCGGCCTCTACCGCACGCGGAGCCCGGAGAAGATCGCCGAGGAGATCGCGGCGCGGCCCGAGCGGAGCGTCGACCTCGTCGACGACGACTCCTTCGCCAGCCTGCCGCGCATGGAGCGGCTGCGCGAGCTCCTGATCGAGCAGGCGCCGGGGCGCGTGCTGAAGGCCTTCGTGCGCGCCGAGTCCGTGGTGCGCTCACCGGCGCACTTCGAGCGCTGGGCGGGCGCGGGGCTCCGCTACCTGCTGATCGGCCTCGAGTCCTTCAGCGACGACGAGCTGCGCGACTTCGAGAAGCGCGCCACGGCGGCCGAGAACCGCGAGGCGGTGCGCCTCCTCCGCGGCATGGGCATCGGGGTCGTCGGCTACCTCATCGTCCGCCAGGAGCACCGGGTGGAGGACTTCGAGCGCCTCGGCGAGCAGGTCGACGAGCTGGAGATCGACCAGCCGATCTTCACCACCCTGACGCCCTCGCCGGGGACGCCGCTCTTCGAGCAGCACCGGCACCTGATCGGCGACCGCAGCTGGGAGGACTTCGACGGCTTCCGCAGCGTGCTGCCGACGGCGCTGCCGCCCGAGGAGTTCTACCACCAGCTCGCCGAGCTCTACCGGCGCGCCTACCGGCGGCGTCAGCCGGCGCGGCCGGGCGATCCGCCCCCCTGGTACGAGCGCCTGGCGAGCGCCATCGAGGGCATCGCCCGGTCGTGAGGCCGGCAAGAGCGCGCGGCGTGAGGCCGGCAGGAGAGCGGGACGCACCATGGCCAGAGGGCTCCTCGTCACCTACTCGGGCTACCCCTACTGTCTCTCCTCCCTCTTCCCGGATAACGGCCTCGCCTCGCTGGCGGCCGTGCTCCGCCGGGCCGGCCACGAGTGCGAGGTCCTCGACCTCAACACGACCGCGATCCCGGCGCGCCTGATCGACGGGGCCGATCGCGCGGCGCTCCGCGAGGTGCTCCTCGCCGGCGACCTCTCGGCGGCCGTGGCCGGGCGCCTGGCGGCGATCTCGGCGCGGGTCGAGGAGCGGCAGGCGGCGCTGATCCGCGAGCTCGGCCTCGAGCTCGCCGCGCGCTGCCGGCGCCAGGCGATCGACTTCGTGGGTTTCAAGCTCTGGAACGGGGACGGCTACGAGGCCGCCGTGCAGCTCGCCGGCCAGCTGCGCGAGGCGTGCCCGGGGGTGAAGCTCTTCGCGGGCGGGCCGGCCGTGCAGTACGCCCGCGGCGTCGACCCGGCGGACGCGGCGCGCTTCGACGCGGTGATCGACGGCGACGGCGAGGAGCCGATCCTGCTCCTCGCCGAGCACGCCGAGGGCAGGCGCGGGCTCGAGGGGATCCCGGGGCTGGTGCGCCCGGGCGCGTCTGCGCCGGCCACCGCGACCCCGACCGGCGACCTCGCCCACCTGCCCGCGCCCGACTACTCGCGCGAGGCCTACCCGTCGGTCCACGACGGCTCCAAGCTGCGCCTCTTCTGCGTCGACGAGAGCCGCGGCTGCCCCATGCGCTGCAGCTTCTGCATCAACTGGCACACCGAGGGTGCGCGCTGGCGCGCCCGCCGCCCCGACCAGGTCCTCGCCGAGCTGCGCGGCTTCCTCGCGCTCGGCTCGCGGGCCTTCCGCCTGGCCGGCACGTACAGCCCGCCGGCGCTGGTGCGGAGCATCTGCGAGGAGATCAACGCCGCGGGGCTCGACCTCAGCTTCGGCCTCTTCCTCCACGCGAGCGGCGTGGATCGGGAGCTCGCCTCCCTGCTAAAGTCCGCCGGTTGCTTCGGGGTCTTCCTCGGGATCGAGTCGGGGAGCGAGGAGCTGCGGCGGACAGCGATGGACAAGAAGCTCAGCCAGGCCAGGCTGACCCGCGGGCTCGCCGCGCTGCGCGAGGCGGGCCTCTTCGTCGCCGGCTCCTTCATCTTCCCCGCGCCCTTCGAGACGGCCGCGAGCGAGGCGGAGACGCGCGCGCTGATCAGCGAGCACTTCGAGGGACAGCCCGGCTCGGTGAACCTCGCCTTCCCGATCCTGCTCCCTCGCACGACGTGGTGGGAGGAGCGCGCGCGCTTCGGCTTCGAGCTCGAGGTGGACGAGGCGACCTACGTCTCGCGCACGCTGCGCTGCAAGGTCCGCCACCTGCTGCCGCCCTCGCTCTGGGAGCGCCTGCCCTACCGCCTCGGGGGCGAGCCGCAGCCCGCGCTCGCCGGGCGCGCCGAGGCGCTGCAGCGCTGGGTCCGCTCCCGCGGCGTCGCCGTCAACCTGCCCGACCACGACGCGCAGCTCGGCGCCCTCCTCGGGAAGACCCCGGCCGAGCTCGCCGCGCAGCTCCGCGCGATCTTCTTCACCGGCGACGCCGAGGGGCTCCAGCAGCTCGTCGACGACGCCAACGCCGCCGCCGCGCCGCGCGGCCACGCGAGCTGATGCCCACCGACCCCTACTCACTGGCGCTCCTCGCGGCGGCCACCATCTGCCTGGCCCTCGCGCTGGTCGTCGGTCTGACCCGCCGCCCCACGCGCGCCACGCGCCTCTGGGCGCTCGGCTGCCTCTCCCTCGCCGGCACCTGGTGCTGCATCCCCATCGCCGGGAAGATCGCCTCCCCTGCCGCCGAGGCGCTCTCCCGCGTCGGCCTCGCCTTCGGCGCCTACGCCCAGTTCTTCTTCGTCGCCTTCGCGCTGGAGTTCGTCGGCCTGGGCCAGCGGCTGCGCTGGTTCACCCGCGCCCTCATCACCGTCGCGCTGCTCCTCACCGGCCTCTTCTTCTTCAGCGACCTGATGACGGTGGGGCTGCGCGTGACCGCCTCGGGCCTGCGCTGGCCCATCGCCGGCCCGCTGATGCCGGCCTACGCCGGCTACGCCGCCCTCTGCGACGTGGCGGCGCTCTGGTCGGTGGTGCGCCAGTTCCGGCGCTCGAGCGGCCGCACCCGCCTGCAGCTCGGCTACATGCTGGTCTCCATGGGCTTCATGGGCGCGAGCGCGACGGGCTCGCTGATCCCCACGGTGAACCACCAGTCCCTCCTCGCCGGCGTCCCCTCGCTGCTGATGGTGCTCGGCCCCGCCCTGATCACCTTCGCCATCATCCGCCACCAGCTCTGGGACATCCGCACCGCGGCGCACAAGACCGCGCTCTGGCTGGTCGCCTCCTCGATGATCGTCATCCCCGTCTACCTGGCGATCCGCTTCGGCGCCGCGTCGGTGGCCGGCGCCCGGGGCCCGCTCGCCGCCGGCCTCGCCACGCTCGCGCTGGTCGCCGCGGTCGCGCTCCACTTCAGCGTGCTCCAGCCGCGGATCAACCACCTCTTCGCCCGCGGCACCCGCGATCCGAACAAGGTCATCGACGACTTCAACCGCGAGGTCCTGAACCTCCGCGGCGCGAGGGAGCTGGGCGCGCTCCTCAGCGACACGATCCGAAGCGCCGTCTACGCGACCTCGGTGCGCGTCTGCGTGGTCGATCCGGACTCCGGACGGCTGCGCGTCATCGTCGGCCCGCCCTGCGCCGACCCCTGCCCCGACGAGCGGCTGCGCACCTGGCTGGCCGACCACGGCCGCGAGGTGGACGCCTCCGTCCTCGACCACTACGAGCTGCCAGCGCCGATCCAGCAGGCCCTCGCCGGCTACCTGCGCCGGCAGAGCGCGGCGATGGTCATCCCCCTCATCCACGAGGGGACCCTCCTCGGTCTGGTCAACCTCGGCGAGAAGCAGAACCTCCGCGCCTATACGCGCGACGACTTCCAGCTCCTCGAGCGGATCCGTCCGCCGGCCACCGTCGCGCTCGCCAACGCGCTCCTCTATGACCGGCTGCAGGAGCTCACCTCCAGCCTCGAGCGCCGCGTCGAGCAGCGCACCCACGAGCTCCGTCAGGCGAACGAGAAGCTCCTCGAGCTCGACCGGCTGAAGTCGAAGTTCTTCGCCAACATCACCCACGAGCTGCGCACCCCGCTGACCATGATCCTGGCGCCGCTCGAGGACCACCTCCTCGACGTCGCGCAGGGGACGGCCGCCGAGGACCTGCAGGCGATGCACCGCAACGCGCTCCGTCTCCTGCGCCTGATCAACGGGCTCCTCGACCTCTCCCGCATCGACGCCGGCGAGCTGAAGCTCCGGCTCGCGCCCCTCTCGCTGGCGGGGCTCGTCGAGGGCGCGGTGCGGAGCTTCAGGCCGCTCGCGACGCGCAACCAGCTCACCCTCCACCTGGAGCCGATCACGGGCGACGACTCGCTCGTCGGCGACGGGGACAAGCTCGACCTGGCGCTGGGCAACCTCCTCGCCAACGCGGTGAAGTTCACCCCGGCAGGCGGCGTCATCACGGTGCGCGTCGCCGCCGACGCCGACACGCTGACCCTCTCGGTCAGCGACACCGGCATCGGCATCCCCATGGACCAGCTCGACCGCATCTTCGACCGCTTCGCGCAGGTGGAGAGCGGCACCACGCGGCGCTACGAGGGGGCCGGGATCGGGCTCGCGCTGGTGAAGGAGATCGTCAACCTGCACGGCGGCGCGATCACGGTCTGCAGCACGCTCGGCGAGGGGAGCACGTTCCGCGTCTGCCTGCGGCGGCGCCCGGAGGCGGTGCCCGCGGAGCTGATCGACCTCCAGGAGCCGCAGCTCGCCGCGGAGGGGCTACCCCGCTCGCGCTCCGAGGAGCTCGATCCCCCCTGGGCCGAGCGCTCCGCCGGGGCAGCCGGCGCGACGTTGTCGGACGGCCCCCGCCTGCTCCTCGTCGAGGACAACGACGACATGCGCGCCTACCTGGCGCGGCGCCTCGCCCGGTCCTACCAGGTCGTCGCCTGCGCCGGCGGCGAGGAGGCGCTCGCTCGCGTCGCCGAGCGCGTGCCCGACCTGGTCCTCGCCGACGTGATGATGCCGGAGCTGAGCGGCTTCGAGCTCTGCCGCCGCCTGAAGTCGGACCCGGCGACCGCCGCGGTGCCGGTCATCCTGCTCACGGCCTACAAGGGCGTGGAGCGGACCCTGCTCGGGTTCCAGGCCGGCGCCGACGACTACCTGACCAAGCCCTTCAACCTGCACGAGCTGCAGGCCCGCGTGCAGGTGCAGCTCAAGCTGGCCGAGCTCGGCCGGCGCCTCGCCCAGCAGGAGAAGGGCGCGGTGCTGAACCTGGTCGCGGCTGGCCTCGCGCACGAGGTGCGGAACCCGGTCAACGCGATCCTCAACGCCACCGCCCCGCTCGAGGCGACCTTCGCCGACCCGAGCTCCGAGGGCCGCGAGGCGGCGCGCGAGCTGCTGGCGGCGATCCACGACTCGGCGGCGCGCATCGACCTCCTGATCGCCGACTTCCTCGGCGTCTCCCGCCCACACCTCGACGAGGTCTCGAGCTGGCACGTCGCCGAGGCGCTCGACTCCACGCTGCGACTCCTCCGCTACAAGCACGGGCGGCCGATCACGGCCGTGCGCTCGCTCGAGCGAACCGCCTCCGTCTTCGGCCGCACCGCGCAGCTCAACCAGGTGCTGATGAACCTCCTCGACAACGCGGTGCGCGCGGCCGGCCCGTCCGGCGCCGTCGCGGTCGCGACCGAGCAAGTGAGCGGGACCTTCCGCCTGCGGGTCAGGGACAGCGGCCCTGGGGTCCCGCCGGCGCAGCGCGAGCGGATCTTCGACCCGCTCTACACCACCCACGGCAAGGACGGCTCGACCGGCCTCGGCCTCTTCATCACGCGGCGCATCGTCGAGGAGCACGGTGGCCGCATCAGCGTCAGCTCACCCGCGGACGGTGGCGCCGAGTTCGTCGTCGAGCTGCCCGCGAGCTCGCTGAAATGACCCGGGGGTCCCCATGCAGTTGAACGACTATCCGATCCTCTACGTCGACGACGATCAGGCGAACCGGGTGGTGATGAAGCACAACCTGGGACACAACTTCCGGCTCCTGGTGGCCGACTCCGCGGAGGCAGCGCTCGAGCTCCTCTCGCGAGAGTTCGTCGCCGTCCTGCTCACGGACCAGCGCATGCCGGGGATGAGCGGCGTCGACCTCGCCGAGCAGGTCCTGACACGCTACCCCGAGGTGATCCGCGTCATCATCACCGCCTACTCGGACCTCGAGGCCACCATCGACGCCATCAACCGCGCCCACGTCAACCGCTTCATCAAGAAGCCGTGGACGCGCGAGGAGCTGCACGCGGTCCTGGTGGAGAGCATCAACGTCTTCGCCACGGCGCGCCTGCTCAAGGAGGCACAGGCGCGCCTCGGCCAGATGGACCGGCTGGTCACGGTGGCGACCCTCGCGGGCAGCATCGGGCACGACATGCGGCAGCCGCTGGCCGTCCTGATGTCCAACCTCGATGTGCTGCGCCGCGAGATCGAGCGGCTGCAGCTGATGCCGCACCCGCCGCTCGTCGCCGCGGCCATCCGCGGCCTGGCCGAGCTCGCCGTGGAGCAGGGCTCGGCGGTCTGCCAGCTGCAGCGGATCAACGACTCCGTCAGCAAGATCATCAGGAGCAAGGTCGGTCCCGCCGGCCCGCTCGACCTGCGCTCCGTGCTGGACACTGCGACCGCGGTCACCCGCGGCAGCATCCGCGACGCGGGGCGGCTCGACTACGACCCGCCGCCCGAGCCCTTCATGGTCTGGGGCTCGGAGGCGCTGCTCCTGCAGCTCGCGGTCAACCTGCTCGTGAACGCGGTGCAGGCGCTCGAAGGCCGCTCGAAGATGTCCGCGCGCGTGGGCGTGCAGCTCCAGCACCAGCCTGGCGGCGTGGGCATGGTCGTGGAGGACAACGGCCGCGGCATCGCGCCCGAGCACCTGACGAGCATCTTCGATGCCTTCTTCACCACCAAGGGCGACGAGGGCACGGGCCTCGGGCTCGCGATCTGCAAGGCCGTCGTCGAGGAGCTCAGGGGGACCATCGAGGTGGAGAGCCAGCCCGGCCGCGGGACGCGCTTCCGGGTCTTCCTGCCCGACCACCCGGACGCTTGACTCGGTCTGAAACCGTTCCATGAAAAGAGGGCGGTGCCTGCCGCCGGCTGAGACGGTCGGGTTCCTCCCGCACGGACGCACGAGGTCACCGTCCGTGCTCTCCCTCACGATCGCGGTGACCCTGCCCGGGCGGCCTCCGTGCTGGCGCGGCCTGCGGGCTGGCCCCGCGCGCCGAGGAGGAGGAGAGCGTGCGCCTTGCACACGCGCTGGTGGTGTCGATCGGGCTCGCGCTCGGCCCCGGCCTCGGGGCTGGCTCGCTGACGCCTCTCTCCGTGCCGCTCTCGGCCGTGGGCTTCACGCCGATCAGCCGCGCCCCGGATCTCACCGTCTACAAGGATGAGGAGGCACGCATCGTCCGCCTCGCGGCGGAGGGCTGGCTGCCCGAGCCGCCCGAGCAGGTGCTGAAGGCGCTCCTCGACTACGGGCGGCAGGTCGGCCGGATCGACCGGCTCAAGGAGAGCCGGGTCCTCGCCCGCGGGCCCGGCTGGCTCCGCGTCTACCAGCGGCTCGGGCTCCCCGTGATCAGCGATCGCGACTTCACCCTCCTCGTGCGCTGGGGGCGCGACGGCGCGGTCACCTGGATCGCCTACCGCGCGGTCGCCGATGGCCCGCCCCCGCAGCCCGGCGCCGTGCGGGTGAGCGAGCACGAGGGGAGCTGGCAGCTCAAGCCGTGGCGCTCGGGGAGCTTCGTGCGCTTCCAGGTGATGATCGACCTCGGCGGCTCGCTGCCGCGGTGGCTGGCGCGCTCGGGCGCCGGCAAGGAGCTCCCGCGGCTCTTCGCCTCGCTCTGCGGGCTGGCCGGGGCTGGCAGGGAGGAGGGGCGAACGTGCAGCTCGCGACGCTACTGACGCTCGGCGGGGCGCTGGTCCCGCTCGAGGCCGCGCTCCTCTACCGGCGCCTGCGACGAGGGCTGGCGCCGGTCGCGCCGCCCGAGCTGCTCCCGGCGTATCCGTCGCTGACGGTGATCCGCCCTGTCCGTGGCGTCGACGCGGGCGCCGCCGACAACCTCGCGGCGGCGCTGGCCACGCGCTACCCCGGGCCGCTGGAGCAGCTCTTCGTCGTCGACGACGAGACCGAGCCCGCCCTGCCCCTGATCCGCGCCGCGATCGCGACGAGCTGCGCCGACGCGCGGGTGCTCCTCTGCGGGGCGCCCCCAGCGGGCGTCACGGGCAAGCTCAACGCGATGGTCACCGGCCTGCGCGAGGCGCGCCACCAGCTGATCGCCTTCGCCGACTCGGACATCCGCCCCGACCCCGACGCGCTGACGATCCTCGTCGCGACGCTGCTCCGGACTCCTGACGCCGGCGCGGCGTTCGCGCCGGTGCTGGTGCAGGGGCCGCCCGAGACCGTGGGGGACGCCGGCTACGGGCTGATGCTGAACGGGCTCTACGGTCCTGCCGCTGCCACCTGCGCCGCCGCGAACGGAGGAGAGCTCCCCTTCATCATGGGCCAGCTGATGGTCTTCACGCGGCGGACGCTCTCGGCCATCGGCGGCCTGGAGAGCGCCGCCGGTCAGCTCGTCGATGACATGTACCTCGGCGCGCGAGTGAAGGCTGTGGGGCTGCGCAACGTGCTCGCCCCGCGGGCGGTGCCGGTGATCCAGCACGGGCTCTCGCTGCGCGAGTTCCTGCGCATCTACGTCCGCTGGATCACCTTCTCGCGGACGGGCCTGCCTGGGCGCGAGTTCAAGCTGCTCCCCTGGCTGCAGGGCGTCTGCTTCTGGTGCGGGCTGCTCCTGCTGCTGATCGGGGCGGCCTCGCAGGCGCTGCCGCTCGCGCTGGTCGGGCTCCTCGGCGCGCTCGCCGTCTCGACGAGCGTCAACGCCCTCTACGCCCAGGTCGCGGGCGCCCCGCTCCCGCGCCGCCTGCGCTGGGTCGCCTTCGCGCTGCTCTTCGCCGCACCTGTGGTGTTCTTCCTGGTGCTCACGCGCCGCGAGGTGACCTGGCGAGGCAGGAGCTATCCGCTCGACCGCAGCGCCCGGCTCGCCGGACCGTAGTCCATCCCAGGTCCGGTCAGCCGAAGAGGAGCCGCACGCTGCTCAGGTGCTGGCTCACCGGGATCACCACCTGGCCAGCCTCGATCGCGAGCGGCTCGAGGTCTCGCTCGCGGGCGTCGCAGCGGCGCGCGGCGACGATGGGGCGCGCTGGGCAGTGGAGCCTCACCTCGGGGCAGCCGAGCGCGAAGCTCTCCAGCCTCGCGATGAGGCCCGTGCCGCGGCTCGCCTGCTTGAGCGCGGTCACCATCACCTCGGGGCAGTCGCTGATCAGCGCGGCGTCGGCCAGCTCCTCGTGCCGCCCGCGGTGTGAGCCGTCGGGCGACCAGCGCAGCACCCGCCGCGCCACCACCGGCAGGCGGTTCTCGCGGAAGCCGCCGGCCGCCGTGAACCAGACCGCGTAGTCGAGCGCCTGCTCCTCGCCGTCGCTGCCGCCGGCAGGGTGGGCGAGCACAGGGAGCAGGCCGTACGCCAGCTCGCGCGGCGCGTTACGGAAGGCGACCCACTCCAGCGCCCCATCGCCAGCGACGGACGCGGCGGCCGGACCGCCGAGGAAGGCCGCCAGGCCGCGCTGCGTGTCCTGGTCCTGCAGGTGGACGAACGAGCGCGCCGCCCAGAAGGTGGGGTCGTAGAGCTTGCGCGTTGGCCGCGCCAGGATCCCGCCGGCGACGTCCATCGTGATCGTCTCGGCGGAGAGCACGCTGGGGAAGCGGCAGCACACCGTGCGCCGGGACCGCACGGCACCCGTCACGCGGAGGCGCAGCACCGGGCTGTCGCGATCGATCCAGAGCCAGCGCGTGATCGGCCGTCCCTGCAGCTCGCTCTCGGCGCGCACCTCGAGGAGTCCTTCGCGCTCGGCGACCGTCAGCCGCGCCCGCGAGGCGCTGGCGCGCTCGACCTCGCGGAAGGAGCCCCCCTGGTACTCGTGCCCCATGCGCCAGAGCCCGCCGGAGTCGAGGTAGGCGACCAGATCGTTGGCCGGGCCGGCGAGGAGCTCGGGCCCCTCGGCGCCGACGCGGTAGCTGGTCAGGCATCCGCCCGCCGCCTCGTCGAGGGCGAGCCTGAAGTACGGCGAGATCACCTCGAGCCGGCCGTCCTCGAGGCGCCAGGCCGGCGGCCGCGGCGCCACCCCGGGCGGGTGCGGGCCGACGGCGAGCGCGCTGAGCGCGCTGTCCGCGTGCGACTCGCAGAGCTCGAGCCAGGGGCGCTGCTCCTCGAGGAAGACGCGATCGGGCGAGGTGCCGGTGATGAAGTCGTGGTGGTTGGAGACGACCAGCAGGTCCCAGGCGCTCTTCAGCGCCCGGCGCGCGCGCCCGCTGCCGCCCGCGCGGCCGGGGCCGTGCATGTGCTCGAGCGCGGCGAGCTTGTCGGCGAGGTGGAGCTTGCGCACGATGCGGTTGCAGGTGCGCTTGATCAGCGGCCGCGAGGCGTAGAAGCCCATCCAGTACGGGTTCGGATCGAGCTCGAGGACCGGCAGCCGCTCGCGGTGGTGCGCGACCAGATCGAGGTAGTCGTCGAGGCCCGCGCTGGTCGCCCAGACGCCGGTCCGCTCGTACTGATCGCGGTTGAAGCGCTCGAGGAGCCCGCCGAGGTCGTGGATCGGCCCGTTGAAGTCGCAGCCGATCGGACAGAAGAGGTAGGGCGTCCGCGCCAGCGGCTCGAGCCGGCGCACGTGGCGGTGCACCTGCCGGGCGACGTGCCGCGCCCCGCGCCAGGGGATCCCGAAGACGATCCCCATCCAGCGGATGACGCCGAGGTGCGCGAGCATGTCGCCCTGGAAGTAGGTGAACGCGTTCCAGTGGGAGAGGACCTCGGAGCCGTCGGGCGAGCGCCAGACGAAGTCCAGGCTGCGGTGCTGCCTGAGCAGCAGCTCGGCGCTGGAGCCGGCGAGCGGGAAGCAGGAGCGGCGGCGGTAGTCGCAGCCGACGAAGTACATCCCGTCGATGCGCGTGATCGCGGCCTGCTCGTAGCCCAGCGCGCGCAGGATCGCGGGGAGCATCGGCGAGTGGCCGAAGTCGTCCGGGAGATAGGCGAGGCGCGGCTCCGCCTCCATCCCCTGCTCGCGCAGCCACTCCTGCCCCTGCAGGTAGTCGCGCAGGATCGCCTCGGTGTCGGGGAGGAGCGTGTCGGGCGTGGTGACGCCACTGCCCGTGAGCTTCAGCCGCCCTTGGTTGACCAGCCGCCGCAGCGCCTCGCGCCGCCGCGGCTGGCGCTCCCAGTAGAGCTTGAGGAAGAAGACGCTCTCGAGGGAGAAGACGCGCCGCGGATCGCGCTCCAGCTCGTCGAGCACCGAGTCGAGGATGTGCTGGATGCGGAGCTGGTAGTACTTCTCCGAGGTGTGCAGCCAGTTCGGGTCCCAGTGGCTCGTCTCGCCGAAGATGAGCACCCGCTCCGCCTCGGCCGGGATGCCGAGCCGCTCGCGCAGCGCGCCCTCGTCGAGGGAGCGACTGGCCAGGGAGACCGGTGCGAGCTGGGGTGCGAGCGAGTGCATCAAGTTGCGACGAGCGTGATCGTAGCGCGCCAGCCGCGGGGGTCGAGGGCCGGAGCACGCTTTTCTGCCGGGCTCCTCGCGCCCGCCCCTGTGCCCACGGGACGCGGCAGGCTCACCGCTCACCGCTCTGCTCCGCCGCGGACCACGCGGTTGCCCTGAGCTCGTGGTCGACGAGGACAGACGGGCATCGACGGGCGAGGAACGGAGGAGCCCTCGCATTGCGCGCGGCGTGACAGCCCCCCCTACTCCTCCTCCGGGCGCCAGAAGTGCTCGCGGCTCGCGATGCCCTCGGCGGTCGGCCCCGGGATCTCGTTCAGGTCGAGGAGCCCACCCGCCTTCTGCCAGCCCGTCTTCAACAACCAAGTCGTCGGCCTCGCGACGGGCCACGGCTCCGGCGGCGGGCGGAAGCCGTGCCGCCAGCCATCGAACCACTCCGCCGAGGAGAGCCAGTCCATCCAGTCGCGGTTCACCACCTCGCCGCGCTGCGAGCGGTGGCGGCGCGTGTTGTTGACCACGTAGCGGAGGGTGTTCCGGGTGTCGGTCGGCGTCTTGAGGGCGCGGGAGTAGTAGCGCTCCTTGATCACGCGCCCCTTGCGGTCCAGCGCCTTGTTGATGGCCCGGGCGATGCGGATCCCGAGGGACCGGAGCCCTCGAGAGAGAGCGTCCGCGCTCTCAGCTTCGACGATCAGGTGCAGGTGCCGCCGCTCGAGGGCGAAGTGGACGACACGGAAGCCCTTTCGCTCCTTGCCGGCGGCCAGCGCGTCGAGGATCGGCCGCGCGGTCTGCCGGCCGCGGAGGTTCGGCAGGTCGAGCTCGACCTTCCAGGTGACGTGAAGCGGATGCCGCGGCACGACCTTCGGCCGGCGGGTGTGGGGCGGCTGTCTGGCCTTGCCCTTCGGGCGCCCCGCGCCGCGCCGGCGACCGCCCCACGTGCGGACCGGGAGCTCGAGCTGCTCGTGTCGTCTGGGTCGGGGGCGTCGCGGGCCGGGTCGTCGCGTCTTGCGCCTCATCATTTTTTGATTATGGCTAATAAGCTGGCCGGGGTCAAGCTCGAAGTTGAACGACCTGCTCGGTCGCGCCTCAGACTCGAAGTTGAACGACCTGCTCGGTCGCGCCTCAGACTCGAAGTTGAACGACCTGCTCGGTCGCGCCTCAGA
>JAKLHH010001199.1 GCA_022710245.1 Myxococcota bacterium | reverse complement strand
GGCTCCACGAGGCGGCTCCCGAGCAGGTGGCCGAGGAGGCCGTCCAGATCACCCGTACCCTGACCGGCGCGGTCGCCTGCGTGCTCCTCCTCGCGGATGGGGCGGACCGCGCGCGGATCGCGGCCGCGAGCGGGGTCTCCGCCGAGCGCGCCGCCACCTTCTCCGCGGCTCTCGACGAGGACCTCGAGGGGACGCTGCGGGCGGTGCTCGGCTTCTCCTCGGAGCTGGCGCTCCCGGCGGTGCCCGTGATGGGCACGGACTCGGTGCGGGGCCTGCTCGCGGTGGCGCTGCCCGCTGGCGCGGACCCGGCGCCCCAGACGCTCCTCTTCGCCCTCGCCGACCACGTCGCGCTCGCGCTGGAGCGCACGGCACGGGAGCGGCAGCGGACGGCGGCCCTGGCCGCGGCGCGCCGGCTGGCCGGCGAGGAGGCCACGGCGGGCCGCTGGCTCCGCGCGCTGCTCGGCACGCTGCCGGAGGCCATGCTCGTGGTCGGGCTCGACGGGCGGGTGCGCCTGGCCACCGAGGCAGCGCGCCGGGTGGTCGGCGAGGGGGTCCCCCAGCTGCTCCCCGCCCAGGCCGGCGCGGCGTCGGAGCCGCCGCAGGCGCGGGCCGCGCGCGGGGAGGTGGTCTCCGAGGAGGAGTGGCTCCTCACCGTCGGCGAGCGACAGGTCCCCGTGCTCTTCAGCGCCGCGCCGCTCGTCGACGAGGCGGGGCGCCGCCTGGGGAGCGTGCTGGCCTGGCACGACCTCAGCGCGCGCAAGCAGCGCGAGCAGCGCGAGCGCGCAGCGGCCGCGCTCGAGGAGGCGAACAAGGCCAAGGACCTCTTCTTCAACACGCTCTCGCACGAGCTGCGCACGCCGCTCGCCGCCATCCTCTTCGCGCTCGAGGTGCAGCAGCACCCGGAGGCGAGCGACGAACAGCGCGCGCGGGCGCACCACACCATCGAGCGCAACGTCCGCCACCAGGTGCGGCTGATCGACGACCTCCTCGACGTCTCCCGCATCATGCGGCGGCGAGTGCAGATCGAGCGGCGGCCCCTGGATCTGCGCGAGGTGGTGAGCGCGCAGGCAGTGGACCTGGAGCCGGCGGCGCGTCGCCGCGGCATCGACTGGTCGGTGCAGCTGCCGCCGCTGCCGGTGCTGGTGCGCGGGGATCGAGCGCGCCTGGGCCAGGTGATCGGCGCGCTGGTCGAGAACGCGATCAAGTTCACCGATCCGGGTGGGCGCGTCGAGGTCCTGCTCGGCACCGAGGCCGGCCGCGCAGTGCTGAAGGTGCGGGACACCGGCATCGGGATCGAGCCGGGGGTCCTGCCGCAGCTCTTCCAGCCGCTGCAGCAGGCGGACACCTCGCTCGGCCGCCAGCGCGGCGGTCTCGGCGTGGGCCTCGCGATCGCTCGCTGGCTCGTCGAGGAGCACGGCGGCGAGACGGCGGTCTCCAGCGCCGGGCGCGGCGAGGGGAGCGAGTTCCAGGTCCGGCTGCCGCTCGCGATCGCGGCGGCGCTGGAGGGCGCGGAGCCCCGGCCCAGGCCCGCGCCGAGCGCGCCCCGCCGGGTGCTCGTCGTCGAGGACAACCAGGACCTCCTCGACACGCTCCTCGCGCTCCTTGGCATGATGGGGCACACCGTGGTGCCGGCGGGAGACGGCACCTCCGCGCTGGAGGCGGCGGAGCGCGAGCACCCGGAGGTGGCGCTGATCGACATCGGCCTGCCCGACATCGACGGCTACGAGGTCGCGCGCCGCCTGCGCCAGGTCCGCGGGCTGCGCGGCATGCGCCTGGTGGCGCTGACCGGCTTCGCCAGCGAGGTGCACCGCGCGAAGGCGATGGAGGCGGGCTTCGACGCCTACCTGGCCAAGCCGGTCGATCTGGAGACGATCCGCCGGGCGCTCGCGGGGCAGACCGGGGCGCACCGCCTGAGCGGGCTCTGAGCCACGCCGACCGTGCTGCCCCTACCTGGCCCGCGGGGCCAGGATCGCGCCGAGGAGATCGGCCCGCCCCTTCACCGGCTCGAGCCGGGCGTGCTGCTCGCCGCCCCGGTAGTCCACGCGGTGGAGCCGGTAGTGGTCGAGGTCCTCGACGAGGAGCTCGATGCCGCGCGCCCCCCTGGTGGTCGCCTGGAGAGCGTCCTTGAGCGCGGTGGTCGACCAGCGCCGGCCCGCGACCCCCAGCAGCTTCATGCCAGGCGCGAGCCCCGCGCGCCGGGCAGGCGAGCCAGGCCGCACATCGAGGACGCTGCCGTCGTCCTTCAGCAGCAGACCGAGCGAGTGGTCGGCCGCGAGGACGAGCTTCCACTCTCGCTCGAGGCTGCTCTCTCGCTTGCCGGGCTTCTCTCCATAGACGAGCCGCCAGCCGGCGCCCTCGACCCCACCCCGCGGCGCGCGCGCCGTCGGGCGCTCCACGCGGTCGCGGAAGAGGCCCCGCCAGTCGTGGGGCACGAGCGCGTTGAGCGCGGCGACGAGCTCCTCGAGCTTGTAGGTGGAGACGCGGGCGCCGGGTCGCGCGCCGAAGAACGCACGGCAGAGGTCGTCCAGCGAGCGGGTGCCCTTGCTGCGCTGGCGGAGGAGGACGTCGACCTCGAGCCAGAGGAGCTCACCCTCGTAGTAGTAGTCGACGCTGCGGCGCCAGCTGCTCCACTCATCGGAGGCGGTGAAGAGGAGCGAGGCGGCCACCGCGGTGTCGGCCAGCGGCCGCCAGGCTCTCCCCACCGTGTCCTCCATCCAGGCCAGGTGGCCGGCGAAGAAGTCGCGCGCGTGGTCCGGCGGCACCAGCCCGCTCCGCGCCGCGAGGACAAAGCCGAGGTACTGGGTCAGCCCCTCGTAGACCCAGAGGAGGTCGCCTCGCTGGGCCGCGGAGTAGTGCCTCGTGGCCAGGCCCTGGGGCCGGCGGTGCTTCCCGTTCCAGGCGTGCGCGTACTCGTGGGCGGCCAGCCAGAGCCAGTTCGGGGTCCGGTC
>JAKLHH010001198.1 GCA_022710245.1 Myxococcota bacterium | reverse complement strand
CGCGTCGGCTCGGGCTTGCTGCCCGCCAGTCGTTCCCCTAAGCTCCCCGCCATGACGCACACGCAGACGAAGCCCGCTCGCATGACCGAGGCCCAGAAGAGCGTGACCCTGGCGGGGGTGGTGGTGCTCGCTCTGGTCGGGACCATCGTCTGGCTGACGCGCTCGCCGGCGGCCGAGGAGGGTCCCGCGCCGGCCAGGGTGGTGGGCAGCCAGCACCGGCAGTCTCCCGCGGCGGCCCACGCCCGCGTCGGCGCGAACCATGTCGAACGCGGCCGCGCCGGGCTGGCGCCGACGCCTGCCCCGCCCGCGCCGCCTCCTCGCGCGACCGGCGCGGCCGGCGGGCTCGCCGACCGGGAGCAGTTCGCGCGCATCATGCAGGACCGGATGAAGCAGCGCGGCCGCGAGCTGACCATCGAGGCGGCCGGCGAGGCTGGCACCATCTTCCGCCTCAGCTGGCCGGCGGGTTCCACCGATCGCAGCCACCTCGACGCCCTCAAGCGCGCCGAGCCGCTCTTCGCCGAGGCGCGCGGTCAGGGCTTCAAGATGGTGATGCTGCGGATCGGCGAGCGGGTGGTCTGGACCAGGTCGCTCGAGTAGAGCGAGCGTCGCGGTCCTCCTCGCGCCCTCGGTCGAGCTCACCCCTCGGTCGAGCTCACCATCGGTCGAGCTCACCATCGGTCGAGCTCACCATCGGTCGAGCTCACCATCGGTCGAGCTCACCATCGGTCGAGCTCACCATCGGTCGAGCTCACCATCGGTCGAGCTCACCATCAGTCGAGCTCGGCGGTCGAGCTCACCATCGGTCGAGCTCACCATCAGTCGAGCTCACCATCGGTCGAGCTCACCATCGGTCGAGCTCACCCTCGGTCGAGCTCACCCTCGGTCGAGCTCACCATCAGTCGAGCTCACCCTCAGTCGAGCTCGGCGGTCTTCGGGTTCTCGGCGCTCTTCGAGCTCTCGGCGTTCTTCGGGTTGTTGTCGCGCGGCGTCGAGAGGCGCCGGTGCCAGATCAGCGTGGTGACGTAGGAGCCGTCCGAGCTGCGCAGGTGGTCGGCCAGGCGGCCGCTCACCTTGAACCCGAGCCCGGCGAAGAGCTCGTTCGACCAGCGATCGTCCACCGGCGAGAGCCCGAAGGCGTTGTTGATGCCCTTCTCGTCGAGCGTCTCGATCAGCGAGTGGGTGGCGTAGGCGGTCAGCACCAGGTCCGCGTCGCTGGCCGGCGCGGGCGCGAAGCCCACCGCGGCGTGACCGAAGGAGTCGTTGATCTCCGCGCAGACCCAGCCCTCCTGCCGGCGCGTGCGGGCGTGCACCACGAGGTCGGGAGCGGAGACCCGCCCGAAGGGGAGCACCCGGACGTCCCCGCTGCTGGAGCGCAGGACATCCTGGCGGCTGCCCGGATCCTCCACCAATTCGATCCGGAGCCCGTCTGGCTTGGTCAGCTTCCGGCCCGGGAAGTGGGTCACCTCGTCGCTCCCCGGCTTCACGGGGCCGGCCGCGGCCAGCGGCTCGCCCCGCTCGTCATAGAGCCGGCTCATCGTGTAGGCATCAGCGGTGCGGAAGAAGGCCGGGTAGACGCCCTCGCGGAGAAACCCGACCGAGCGCCAGTTGCCGCTGTCCTGCTTCTCGACCAGCGTGAAGACCTTGCGCAGCCGCAGCCGGCGGGCGAGGTCATCCAGCAGCACGCGCTTCTCCGGGTAGCTGCCGACCCGGTAGTCCATGAAGCGCAGGTGGCCGTGCAGGTGGTTGATGATCAGCCGCAGATCCATCTCGCCGCGACGGTACTGCAGCTCCTCGACGTGCTTGCGGTCCTCCAATGTGAACTCCCTCCTGGCTCCACCACCGGCGGCCCTACCCACCGTCTACACCGAGATTCCCTAATTATTTCGGGAAGCGATTAGCATGCACCCCGGGTGATGTCAATTCGCCCTTTATGCCCTTTATCGCGGAGCCTCTGAAGGAGGCGAGCAGGGCGAATTGCTGGCCACGACAGCCGCGACAGCTCCCACCACCGCCCGACGTGTGGGGCGCCGCTCGACCGCCCCCTGCGCCGGGCGGCGCCGCGACGCTTGCTGGTCCCTGGTCCAGCGTTTACTGGTCCTCTCCGCTGTGGTACTGCTTCCCCGTGCCCTCTCGCGGCTGCCTCCTGCTTGGAGATCTCCTCCTGATCCTGGCTGCTTACGGCTGTGCCGGACGGGCCGGACCGTCTCCGCTCGAGGTGCGCAGCGAGCCGCGCGCCCCCCGCGCTGCCTCCCCACCGACCGTGCCCGCCCCGCCCACGCCCTCGCCCGGTGCACCGCAGGTCGCCATGTTCCGCGGCGCCCCGGCCCGGCTGGGACGGACCACGCGGCCCTTCCCCAGGCAGGCCCCGCGCATCCTCTGGCGCGGAGCGACTGGGCGCCCGATCTTCAGCAGCCCCGCCGTGGACGGCGACGGCACCGTGGTCGTGGGCTCGCTCGACGGACACGTCTACGCCTTCAGCGCGAGCGGCAAGCTCCGCTGGCGCCGGGACCTCGGGGATCGCATCTACGCCTCGCCGGCGCTCACCACGGCCGGCGTCGTCATCGGCTCGGACGCCGACCAGCTGCAGCTCCTCGAGCGCGCCAGCGGCCGCCCCCTCTGGACCTTCAAGCTCGGCCCCTGCCCGCCGCCGGGACCGGGCCGCGGGCCCGAGACGGTGCGCTGCGACGCGGACTCCTCGCCGCTGGTCGCCCCCGACGGCACGCTCTACCTGGGCGGCGACGCGCTCTACGCGCTGGCGGAGGGCGGCAAGCTCCGCTGGAAGCTGGCGCTCGAGGGGCACGCGCTCTCCTCGCCCGCGCTGGCCCCCGACGGCACGCTCTACCTCGGCGTGCAGGGCGGCGCGCTGATCGCGGCCACCATCGGCGGTCACGCGGCGCGCGTCGGCGAGGGAACGCTCGCGCTGTGAGCGAGCCCGCGCACATTTTTCGCG
>JAKLHH010001197.1 GCA_022710245.1 Myxococcota bacterium | reverse complement strand
GAGCAGCAGCGCCTCCTCGCTGGGAAAGATCAGGCGGCTCATCCGTTCTTCTGCTCCACCGAGCGGCGCTCGCTCTGGCCTTGCTCCGCCTCCACCGCGGCCTTCTCGGCCTCCGGCGCCACCCGCTCGACGATGATCTTGCCCAGCTCGCCGGCCTTCAGCGCGCCGCCCTCGATCAGCCGGTCGACCAGGTTGCGGTGCTCCTGCTCGTGCTCCATGGGGAGCGCGTCGGAGTCGCTGCGATAGCTGATGATCACGTTCTTGCGGCCGGTGACCGGGTCGGTCTGCAGGCGCAGGATCAGCTCAGGCATCGTGCACCACCTTCTTCTTCCGCGGCGCTGCCGCCGGCTCCTTGCTGGTCCGGAAGCCGCCCAGCGCGGCGCTGTCGAGGACCTTCTTCTCGACGAGCAGCTTCCAGAGCGCCTCGTGCTCCGCGCTGTGCTCCGCGAGGAGGCGCCTCGCCCGCGCGCGCTGCTCGTCGAGGATGGCGCGGATCCCCGCCTCCAGGGTGCGGCGGGTCTCCTCGGAGAGGGCGATCGCCCTGCCCTCCTCGTCGACGAAGCGCCGCACGCCAGTCGCGTCCCCGCCGAGGCCGAACTGCTCCACCAGCGCCCGCGCCGCCGCGGTCGCCCGCTCCAGGTCGTGCGCCGAGCCGATGGAGAGGTCGTCGGCGTGCTCGCTGCAGAGCGCCTCGGCCTCGCGCCCGCCGAAGAGGACGCAGATGTTGTCGAGCATCGCCGCGCGCGTCGTCACGTAGCGGTGCGCCGGGTCGGCGTAGCTGACGAAGCCGAGCGCGCCCGCGAGGTCGCCGCGGATGGAGATCCGCTCGATCGGGGGCGCGTGCTCGCAGTGCAGGGCGCAGATGGCGTGCCCCGCCTCGTGGGTCGCCACCACGCGCTCCTCGGCGCTGGTCAGCTCGGGGCGCTCCAGGTACTCGGTGAGCGCGCGCTCCACGTCGGCGACCTCGGTGGGCCCCGTGATCGCCTCGCGCAGCCGCCGCCGCGCCAGCGTGCGGCAGAGCGCCTGCAGGTGATCGCCGCTGTAGCGCCCGCCCTGCCCCTCCACCTGATCCGCGGTGCGCCGCACAGCGTAGTCGAGCGCGCGATCGCTCAGCTTGAGGTCGAGCTTGCGATCATAGATGCGCAGGATCGCCTCGCGGTCCTGCGTGTCCGGGTAGGGGATCTGGAGCTGGAACTCGAAGCGCCCTGGCCGCAGCAGCGCCGGGTCCAGCGACTCGGCGAAGTTCGTCGTCCCCACCACGAAGACCATCTCGTTCGAGCGGAAGCCGTCCATCTCCGTGAGGAGCTGGTTCACCATCGAGTGCTCGACGCCGGAGCCGGTGTAGGTCCCGCGAGCGGTGGCGAAGGAGTCGAGCTCGTCGAAGACGATCACCGAGGGCGCGCTCGCTCGCGCGGCGACGAAGACCTGGCGGATCCGCTCCTCGCTCTCGCCGACCCAGCGGCTCTTCAGCTCGGGCCCGCTCACCACGCTCACCGCCGCGCCGAGCGCGGTCGCCATCGCCTTGGCGAAGAGCGTCTTGCCGGTGCCCGGCGGCCCCCAGAAGATCATCCCGCGCGGGACCAGGCTCTCGATCCGCTTGATCTCCTCGCCGTCGACCACGCTGTCCTTCTGCTTGAGGATGGTGAGGATCTCGTTCTGCAGCCGATCCTTCACCCGCCTGTAGCCGCCGATGTCCTTCGCCAGGTCGAGGTCGGGGATGCTGAGCTGGCCGGTCAGCGTCCCGGAGCGGAGCTGGTCGAAGGCGGGCTGCGGGTTCTGCGGGTAGTCCTCGCCGGTGATGGAGACGAGCAGGCGGCGCAGCCGCACTGCGTTCAGACCCGAGACGTACTTGTAGAGCCGGTAGAGGTTCAGGTCCTTGCCGAACTTGCGGCTCTCCCGCTGCGTCACCAGGTGTCGCAGCCGATCGCGCGGCACGCCGAGGATGCTCTCCCGGTGCGGGAAGAGGTGCTCGATCACCTGCGGGATGGCGAACGACGGGTCCTTGAACCCCAGCCAGAGGAGCCCGGGGTTCTCGTAGAGCAGCGGGATCACCTCCTTCGCCTCGGCGGTGAGCCCGCCGCCGGTGGTGGTGAGGAGGTCGAGGTGCGGCAGCACCACGATCAGCTGGTCGACCGAGCCACGCACCACGTCGCGCAGCTGGTTGATGATCATCCCCATCATGCTGCAGGGCATCGCCTGCGGCGGCGCGTTCGGGTCCGGACGGCCGTCGAGGTAGACGCAGCGCTTGCCCTCCTTCTTCAGGCGGTCGCGCAGGCAGCGGAAGTAGTAGGGCGTCAGCTCCTTGTCGCACTCGACGAGCACGGGGAGCCCGCGACGGAGCGCCTGGTGGCAGCGCCCGAGCTCCGTCGGGTAGGCCGCCTCCACCGCCTCGAAGGGCGTCAGCTCGAGCGGGAGGTCGCGCTCCTCGAGGATGCTCACAGCCGCACCCGGATGGTCAGCGAGCCCGCCTCCTCGTCCTCGGCGACCTCCTCGATCTCGCCGAGGCTCGCCGCCTTCTGCTTCAGCGCCTCGGCGGTGGCGCGCCCGGCCGCCCGGTCGAGCGCCTGGCGGACGTCGCGGAGCTTGCCCTCGAGCTTGTCGGAGAGCTGAGCGCGCAGCCGCTCGCGCGCTGCCTCCGCCTTCGCCTCGAGGTCGCGCTGCACCTTCTCCCGCAGCTTCTCCTCGGCCGCCGCGTCGTTCTGGCGCGCGGACGTCGCGCTCGCCGACCCGCTCAGCTCGAGGTCGGTCTCGGCGGACTGCCGCACCAGGACCTCGCCTGTCTCCAGCGTGACCACGACCTCCATGCCGTCCTCGTCGACGCGGCGAGCGACGCCCCCCTCGCGCTCGAAGCCGAGCTTCGCCAGCTCGGCGGCGAGGAGCTCGGCCATCCGCTCGCGCGGGAGGATCTCGAGGAGCTCGATCTGGGTCTTGATGCCGTCGTCGACCTTGACGTGA
>JAKLHH010001196.1 GCA_022710245.1 Myxococcota bacterium | reverse complement strand
ATCGTCGGGCTCGAGCTCAACGTGCTCCTGCTCCTGCTGGTCGGCTTCACGGTGGGGATCTGCGGCGGCTTCTTCGGTATCGGCGGCGCCTGGATCGTCACGCCGGCGCTCAACATCTTTGGCTTCCCCATGCCCTACGCGATCGGCACCGACCTCGCGCACATCGGCGGCAAGTCCATCGTCTCCACCCTGCGCCACGGCAAGTTCGGCAACGTCGACTACCGCCTCGGCGTGGCGATGATCGCCGGGACCACGAGCGGCATGGAGCTCGGCGCCCGCCTGGTGCTGGCGCTCGAGCGGGCCGGGCTGGCCGAGAGCGCCATCCGCTGGGCCTACGTCGGGCTCCTCTCGCTCATCGGCAGCTACGTCCTCCTCGACTCGGTGGGCCAGCTCCGGCGCCAGCGAGGACGGACCGGCGGGGTGGTCGAGGAGCGGGCGGACCTGGCCATGCGGCTGCAGCGGCTGCACCTGCCGCCGATGGTGCACTTCCGGGAGGCCGGCGTCACCACCTCCCTCTGGCTGCCGGTGCTGGTCGGCGTCGTGACCGGCCTGGTGGCGAGCACGCTGGGCGTCGGGGCCGGCTTCGTCCGCCTGCCCGCGCTGATCTACCTGATCGGTTGCCGCACCGTCGTCGCGGTCGGGACCGATCTCTTCGAGGTGATGATCACCGGAGCGTACGGCGCCTTCACCTACGCCCTGAAGGGCCGGGTCGATCTGATCGCTGCGCTCTGGATGCTGGTCGGCGCGTCCGTCGGCGCCCAGCTCGGCGCCGTCGCGGTGAAGTATGTGCACGGCCACGCCATCCGCGTCCTCTTCGCGGTGACCGTCTTCCTGGCCTGCGCCTCGGTGCTGCTCAAGCAGCTCCACCTGCAGCTCGCCTCGACCATCCTCATCCTCGCGGCGGGCGGGGTGATCAGCACGGTGATCGCTGCCTGGCTGGTGCGCGGCGTCGTGGGCGAGCGCGCCGCTCGGCGAACCGCGATGACGCGGCCGTGAGGTGCGCGTGGCCGGACGCGCGGTGAGCGAGCGGCGGCGGCTGCGCGACCTCCTGCGGAGGCGTGGGACGACGCGCGCCGCCTCGCCGCTGGCGCTCGGGCTCGCCTATGATCGCTTCCGGGAGATCCTCGGCCGCAACGACGAGGCCCTCGAGACGTTCGCCGACCTCGAGGAGCGCCTCGCCGGCCACCGGCCCGTGGCGATGGAGCTGATGGCCAGCCGGCTGCGTCGGACCGCGCTCGACGTCTTCACCATGATCAAGGACCTCAACCAGCTCAGCGCGGACGAGCACCACGCGCTCTATGACGTGCTCCTCGGGCTCCACGGCCAGCTCGAGGCGGCGCTCGGCGCAGAGCACCAGCCCGAGGAGGGGCCGCTGGTGCAGTCGCTCGCGACGTTGCGGGGCTCGGACGCGCGTCTCGCCGGCAGCAAGCTCGCCACCCTCGGAGAGGTGCGCGCGCTCGGCGAGCGTGTCCCCGATGGCTTCGTGGTGACCACGACGGCCTTCGCGCGCTTCCTCGCGGCGAACGGGCTCTGGGCGCGTGCCAGCCGGCTGGAGGCGATCCTCGAGGCCGAGGGTGGCCGCGCCCTGGCCGAGGCCGCGACCGAGGTGCAGCGCGCCATCCGCGCGGCGCCGCTCCCCGGGGAGATCGCGGCCGCGGTGCTCGAGGCGCACGCCGCGCTCGGCGGCGGCCCCGTGGCCGTGCGCAGCTCGGCGGTCGGCGAGGACGCGGCCGGCTCCTCCCACGCTGGCCTCTACTGCACGCACCTCGACGTGGACAGGTCACGCCTGCTCGCCGCCTATCGCGACGTGGTCGCGAGCGCGTTCGGTCCCACCGCGGTGGCCTACCGGCTCGATCGCGGCCTCGGCGGCCACGACGCGGTGATGGGCGTGGGCTGCCTGCGCATGGTGCGGCCGCGCTGCGCCGGCATCCTCTTCTCCCGCCCGCCCGACGACCCGGCCGCCGACTCGGTGATCATCAGCGCGACCGCCGGCGTCGGCGCCCCGATCGCCGCCGGCGAGAAGGGCGGGCAGATGCTGATCACCGCGCCCGGAGGCGGCGTCGGCACCTCGCTGCTCTCGCCCGCGGAGGTCGAGGACCTGGTGCAGCTGGGCCGCCGGCTGGAGGCGTGCTTCGGCGCGCCACAGGACGTGGAGTGGGCGCAAGGTGAGGAAGGGCTGGTGGTGTTGCAGGCACGGCCCCTGGTCGCGGCGGTCTCCTCGCCCTCCGCCGCCATCGCTGGCGCCGCGCGGCCCCTCATCCTCGGGGGCTACACGGCGTGCCCTGGTGTCGCCGCCGGCCGCGTCTTCCTGGTCCGCTCCAGCGCGGACCTGGACGCGCTCCCCGACGGCGGTGTCCTCGTCGCGCGCTTCTCCTCTCCCAAGTACGCCCGCGCCATGCGCCGCTGCGCCGCGATCGTCTGCGACGTGGGCTCCCCGACCGGTCACATGGCGATCCTCGCGCGTGAGTACCGAGTCCCCGCGCTGGTCGGGGTCGAGACCGCGACGCGGACCCTGGCCAGCGGACAGATGGTCACCGTCGACGCGACCTCCCGCTGCATCCTCGACGGCCAGGTGGAGGTGGTACACCCGAGGGCGCCGCGGCCCGCGCCGGTCGCGCTCGAGCACCTGCTCCGCGTCGCGCGCCTGGTCACGCCCTTGCACCTCACCGACCCCGCGCACCCGGGGTTCAAGCCCGAGGCCGCCCGCTCGCTGCACGACCTGACGCGCTACGTGCACGAGAAGGCCTTCGAGGTAATCTTCCGCTTCGGGGAGGCGGCGGTGCGACGGCGGCAGGGGTCTTTCCGGCTACGCGCGAGGCTGCCCCTCGAGGTGCGCGTCCTCGACGTCGGCGGCGGCGTCGCCGCGGGCGCGGGGCGCTCGGGCTGGATCGAGGCCGCGGAGATCCTCTCCCGCCCGCTACGGGCGTTCCTCGAGGGCCTCCAGGATCCGCGCGTGCCCTGG
>JAKLHH010001195.1 GCA_022710245.1 Myxococcota bacterium | reverse complement strand
CGAGGAACATGGTCTGCGAGGAGAGGTGCTCGTGGATGCGCTTGATCGCCACCATCTTCTCGAACCCGTCCGGCCCGGTGAACCGCGCCAGGTAGAGGTTCGCCATCCCGCCGGTGGCGAAGCGGTAGAGCAGATAGTAGCGCCCGAACTGCCGCTGATCGGACGGCAGGGGCACGAGCTCCGCGGTCGTCTCCACACGAGCCCCGATGATGGTGCGGCCAGTCTAACACAGCCCCGGACGGCGGGCGAAGGCTCCCGCGCGGTCCTCAGCGACCACCGTCCCCTCGCTGCTTTGCGCTTGACGACGGGGCTCGGACTCCTGAGGCTGATCTATCTGTCCTGATCGTGGAGGCCACCATGAAGGCGCTCTTCCTCACCAACGAGTACCCCCCGCACGTCTATGGCGGCGCGGGTGTGCACGTCGAGTACCTCACCCGCGAGCTGGCCAGGCTGATGGAGGTGGACGTCCGCTGCTTCGGCGACCAGGACCTCACCGCCGGGGCGCTCCGCGTCAAGGGCGAGGAGGTCCCGGCCGGGCTCCTCGCGACCACGCCGGAGAAGCTCCGCTCGCCCCTCGGCACCCTCGCGCGCTGCGTGGGCTGGAACGCGCGGCCCGTGGACGCCGACGTGGTCCACTGCCACACCTGGTACTCCCACTTCGGCGGCCTCCTCGCCAAGCTCCTCTACGGCGTGCCGCTGGTCATCACCACGCACTCGCTGGAGCCGCTCCGCCCCTGGAAGCGCGAGCAGCTCGGCCGCGGCTACGACTTCTCTGCCTGGGTGGAGCGCACCGCGCTCGGAATGGCCGACGCCATCATCGCCGTCTCGCAGGGCACGCGCGAGGACATCCTGCGCCACTTCGACGTGGAGCCCGCGCGCGTCCGGGTCATCCCGAACGGCATCGACATCGACGAGTACCACCCGGTCAGCGAGACCGACGAGCTCACGCGCTACGGAGTCCCCACGGACGCGCCCTACGTGCTCTTCGTCGGGCGCATCGCGCGGCAGAAGGGGATCATCCACCTGGTCCACGCCATCCGGCACCTGACGCCCGGTCTACACGTGGTCCTCTGCGCGGGCCAGCCCGACACGCCCGAGATCGCCGCCGAGATGCAGGCGGGGGTCGCCGAGGTGCAGCGCGAGCGCGAGGGCGTCCACTGGATCCAGGAGATGGTGCCCAAGCGCGCCGCGATCCAGCTCTACAGCCACGCGCGCGTCTTCTGCTGCCCGTCGATCTACGAGCCCTTCGGCATCATCAACCTGGAGGCGATGGCCTGCGGCACGCCGGTCGTGGCGAGCGCGGTGGGCGGCATCAAGGAGGTGATCCAGCACGAGCAGAGCGGGCTCCACGTCACCTTCGAGCAGCAGGCCGAGAGCCCGTTCGAGGCGCTCCACCCGGACCGCTTCGCGCGCGACCTCGCGGCCGGCATCAACCGCCTGATCGCCGACGAGCCGCTCCGCCGCCGCCTGGCCGAGGCGGGCATGCGCCGGGCGCGCGAGCTCTACTCCTGGCGCTCCGTCGCCGCGCGCGTCCACGCGCTCTACCACGAGCTGCAGCGCCAGTAGCCCGATGCGCGACTCGACCCGCACCCGCTGCTGAAGGGAGATGCCCCGATGATCCCCGAGATCGACACCGTCATCATCCAGCACGTCGAGCCCGAGCTCGACGGCGGCCGCTACCCGGTCAAGCGCGTGGTCGGCGACCTCTTCGTCGTCGAGGCGGACGTCTTCAGCCATGGCCACGAGGTGCTGCGCGCGCGCCTGCAGTACCGCAAGCGCGGGGAGGCGGACTGGCGCGAGGTGGAGATGGCGCCGCTCGGCAACGACCGCTGGCGCGGCTCGGTCCGCCTGGAGGAGAACACCACCTACCAGTACACGGTCTTCGCCTGGCGCGACCCGTTCCTCTCCTGGGCGCAGGACCTGCGCAAGAAGCACGAGGCCGCCGTCGACGTGACCAGCGAGCTCCTCGAGGGCAAGGGTCTGGTCGAGCGCGCGATCGGCCTCGCCGCCGACGCCGACGCGCACCGTCTGCAGGAGCTCCTCGCCTTCTTCGACCAGGAGCTCTCGCCGGCGACCGGCGTCGAGCACGCGCTGGCCCTGGTCAGCGAGCTGCAGGCCCGCGCCCGGCAGCAGGAGCCGCTCGAGGCCGCGGTCGAGGAGCTGCGCCGCGTCCTCCACGGCCTCGCCGCCGGCCACAAGCTCGGCCCCTCCGCCGATCCGGTCCGCGACGTCATCCTCGGCGAGGAGCTGCGCCTCCTGATGGGGCTCTACCCCGACCGCTCGGACTGCGGCCGCTACCGCCACATCCTCGAGGTCTTCGTCGATCGCATGCAGGCCGAGTCGGCCGCCTGGTACGAGATGTGGCCGCGCTCGCAGGGCACCGACCCGACGCGCAGCGCGACCTTCGCCGAGTGCGAGCGGCGCCTCGACGAGATCCGCTGGATGGGCTTCAACGTCGTCTACCTGACGCCCATCCACCCCATCGGCCACACGAACCGCAAGGGCCCGGACAACTCGCTCATCTGCCCGCCGGGCAGCCCGGGCTGCCCCTACGCGATCGGCAACGAGCTCGGCGGCCACACGGCCATCGAGCCGGGGCTCGGCACCCTCGAGGACTTCCGCCGCTTCGAGCGCGCCTGCCGCGCGCGCGACCTGGAGCTCGCGCTCGACGTGGCGCTGCAGACCTCGCCGGACCACCCGTGGGTGCGCGAGCACCCGGAGTGGTTTCGCAAGCGCCCCGACGGCAGCATCAAGTACGCGGAGAACCCGCCCAAGAAGTACGAGGACATCTACCCGCTCGACTTCAACACGCCGGACCGCGAGGGGCTCTGGCGCGAGATCCTCTCGGTCTTCCGCTTCTGGATGGCCGAGGGCGTGCGCATCTTCCGCGCCGACAACCCGCACACGAAGCCGGTGCAGTTCTGGGAGTGGCTGGTCACCGAGATCCACCGCACCGACCCGGA
>JAKLHH010001194.1 GCA_022710245.1 Myxococcota bacterium | reverse complement strand
CGTTCCTCTGGGTGGTGGGGCTCCTCTCTGTCTCCGCGCCGGCTGCCGCGGAGCGCCCTCTCCTGCAGGTCGCCAGGCCGTCGGTCTCGGGGCTGCGCCTCGGACGCGTCGCGATCGCGCGCCTGCATACGGCGTTGACCGCCGCCGTGGTCGCCTCGGGCGCCGTGCGCGTGCTCGATCCCGAGGCAGCGCCGCTGGTGCCGGCCGCGCCGCGGAAGGTCCTGCGGCCGACGCTCCTCCAGGCGGGCGGGGTCTGCTTCGCGAGCGCGACGCTCGCCGACGTCGAGAGCGGCGTCCTCGAGCGGGGGGCGCAGCAGGAGGCGGCCTGCGACGAGCTCGCGCTGCTGCGCAGCCTGCGCGAGCTCGCGACCCAGCTCTTCGCGAGGCCGGTCACCACCTCGTCCCGGCGCTCGGCGACCTGGACCGTGTCCGCGCACGACCAGATGGACTGGGACAGCATCGCGGCGGCGTCGCCCCCCGGCTCGACCGCCCTCGAGGCTCCGCCGCCAGACCCGCTGTGTCCCGACTGCGGCAAGCTGCGCCTCAACTCCTATCCCTGGACCAACCTCAGCATCGACGGCAAGCCGAGGGGCACGACGCCGCTCGCGCTGCGCGTACCGCCCGGCCTGCACCGCGTGCGCTTCCACAACCCACGCTTCGACGTCGACTTCACGGTGCAGGTCGCCGTCGAGCCCGAGATCGCGAAGAGCGTCTACGTCCGCTTCGCCGAGGACTGGGCCGATTGAGGCAGCGGCGCCGTGACCGGTGCGCGGTCACGGTGCCGGCTCTGCGGCGGTGACGCGGCGGGCGCGCCAGCGCCACCAGGCCAGCGCCACGAGCGCTGCCGCCGCTGCCATCGCGACCAGGACGGGGCGGCTCGCGCGGTGGAAGAGGTGCCAGCTCTCCCCGAGGACAGTGCCCAGCAGCACGAAGGTCGTCACCCAGAGCAGGGCGCCCGCGTAGGCGAAGAGGGCGAAGCTGCGGTAGGGCAGGCGGCTGGCCCCGGCGAGGATGGCGGCGGCCTGACGGACTCCCGGGAGGAAGTAGCCGAGGGTGAGCACCCAGGGGCCGCGACGAAGGACCCAGGCACGCAGCGCCTCCAGCCGCGCGGGGCTGAGGCGGGCGAGGCGGCCGGCTCGGGCCAGCGCCACCGACCCGAGCAGTCGCCCCAGCACGTAGCTGAGGGTGATCCCGCCGCTGGTGCCTGTCAGCGCGGTGAGCAGCGTGAGCTCGAGGGACAGCTCGCCGCGGTGGACCTGGTACCCGGCGAAGAGGAGGAGGACCTCGTCCGGAACAGGGAGGCCGAGCAGACCCAGCATCAACGCGCCCAGGAGCCCCAGGTAGCCGTGGTGCGCGATCCATGCAAGCACCGCCGCGGTCATCCTGAACTCTAGCAGCTGCACCCCCGACGCGGCAGGCGAGAATAGCCGGGCGGCGCCCGCCAGAGCGCCAGGAGCCCTCGTCGGCAGCGGGTTGTTCTCCTTGATAAGAGCATGGCTCCCGATGGACGATCGGAGGCGTGAGGGAGTCGTACCGGACCAGGTGCCGCCAGATCACGGGGCGGGTCTTCAGCTTCGTGGCGGACGAGGGCGACGTCCGCATCTGGGCCCGCGGGAGCTGGCTCCGGCACTGGACGACCATCACCGCGGTCGCGCCCTGGTGCGCCGGCGTCGAGCTCGCCATCGGCGACGGCGCGCGCGACGAGAAGTCTCGCCTCACGCCCCCCGACCACGAGACGCGCCTCGGCGCGCTCCGCGTGCTGCGCGATCCGGAGGGCCTCGCCGGAGTCTGGCTGGAGCGTGAGACCTGCGACGCGCTGGGGCTGGTCGACGAGTACGCGCGCTACGACTTCAAGCTGAAGCGCGGCAGGGTCGAGGCCTTCATGGCGGCGCTGGAGCATGACGGCGAGCGGCTGCAGAGGGCGATCGTCGCGGCGATCAACCTCGCGAGGCGGGGGCAGCAGCTCCGCGACGTGTGGAGCCAGCTCTGCGCCAGGCTCGAGGGGAGACAGAGCCGTCCGGAGCGCTGGCGGCTGACGTCCGCGAGCCCCATCGCGGCGGTGCGCAACCTGACCGCGCTCCGGATCGACACCGACGTGCCGAGCACGCGGGTGTGTCGGAGCCACGGGCTCCATACGAGGATCAGCGTAGCCGGCGTGCTCCGCGCGGGCGAGCCCTCGGCGGACGACGAGCTCTGCGCTGTCCGTCGCCGGAGGGGGGGCACGGAGTTCTACCTGCCGGGCTTCGTCACCGACGACGTCGCGCTGGGCCGGGCCATGGATCGGGTCGTGGCGCTCTGCCAGCCTGGCGAGGCCAGCCCCGTGGGACCGTACCGATGAGTGAAACGATGAGCGAGCGCGAACGGCAGGTGATCCAGCTGCGGCTCTACCTGGAGGCCGGCACCCTGCCCGAGGCGCTCGAGCACGCGAAGGCGCTCGTCACCCTGGTCGAGCGGCACGCCGGCGTGACCTCTTGCCGGGTCGAGCGGTACTGGAAGATCACGGAGTACTTCGGAGTTGAGCTCGGGCTCGAGCTCGGCGCGCGGACGCAGCCCGAGCTGGTGTCCTCGCTCACCGCGGCGCTGGCCCCCCGGTGGGAGATCGGGGAGTCCTTCCCCGGCGACGTCTCGGCGGTCTGGGACCACCGCCTGCACGGGCACTCGGCGGCGCTACCCGCGGCGCGCTGGGCGGAGCTGCAGTGCTTCCGGCGGACCGACCCGTGATCGACCCGTGATCGACCCGCGACCCCACCCGTGACCGACTCGTGCCCCGAGGGAGCGCCGCTCAGTCGAGGCTCCAGCAGCGCGCGCCGCTGAGAGCGGCGGTGTTGTTGCTCTCATGGCACTCGGTGACCGCGCTCGCGGCGGCGCCGTTGCCCCCGTCGACGGTGACGAAGAAGCTGAAGGGCGGCTGCTTGCCGCCGACCGGGAAGGTGAGCTCGACGATCTCGCTCTGGCCGGGCAGC
>JAKLHH010001193.1 GCA_022710245.1 Myxococcota bacterium | reverse complement strand
CAGTGCTCGTAGCAGAGCTTGCCCATCACCAGGAAGTTGTCGATCCAGATCTCCTTCAGCACGCCGGGCGTGGTCTTGACGGTGACGACCTTCTCCGGCTCGCTGTAGATCCAGTCGGCGCGGTTGATCTCGATCTTGCGCTCCTTCACGTAGATGCCGTGCTCGGTGAGGATCAGCGGACGCCGGCTGCGCAGCTTGGCGGCGATGCCGGCCACGCCGGCGTAGCCCGTCGAGACCAGGTGGTAGACGCGCGCCGGCGGGATCTCCGAGCTGAGGATCTGGAAGATCGGCATGTGCACGGCCCGCCAGGTCCAGAAGTAGTCGATGAAGGAGCCGGACGGGTTCCGCCGCTGGTAGTTGTCGAGGAGGTAGCGCCACGACCGCCGCGAGAGGAGGAGGTCGGCGGTGTTGACCACGCGGCGCTTCGGCAGCGCGTAGGCGTCCATCATCGCCGCGAAGGGCTCGCCCTTGCGATCGATCGGCAGCTTGTGGAAGCGGTCGAGCTCGCTCCACAGCCGGCGCACGCGGCCGGGCGTCCAGCGCGGGCGGCGGTCGTCGTGGACCACCGGGTCGTGGACGAAGCACTCGACGAAGCTGACCACGTTCGGCGGCAGCTTGTAGCGGCACTGCTGGGTCATCGCGCGCGAGGCGGAGATGTGCATCAGCCCGAAGGTGACGTCGGGCATCCCCATGATCACGTCGTGCACCCAGCTGGAGACGCCGCCCGTCACGAAGGGGTAGGTGCCCTCGAGGATCAGGCAGACGTCCGCGACCGGCACGGGTCCGCTCATGCGATCCCCCGGATGGCGCCCGGGCCCTCGGCCCAGAGCATGAGGACGCCCGCGTACTCCGAGGTGGGGACGCCGAGGTCGAGGATGCGGCGGCAGGTGTCGCGGAGCTGGTCGTACTCGCCGCGCTGGAAGTGCAGGCGCGCGATGCCGAGGAGCGCCTCGAAGCTCCCCGGCTCCTGCTCGAGCGCGCGCCGGAAGGCGTGGAAGGCCTGCTCCACCTCGCCGAGCCGCTCGAGGCAGGTCGCGGTCTTCACCAGCACCACCGGGTCGGGCTGGGCCACGCCCTGCAGCGAGGCGCCGAGGTGCTGGGCGGCGTTGCGGTAGAGGTGGTGCTGGATCGAGGCCTCCTCCATCTCCAGCGCCGCGTACTCGTAGTAGACCTCGCCGAGCGTCCGCTCGCGCTCGGGCGACGGGTCGCGCTCGAGGAGCGAGGTCGCCTTGGCGATGCGCTCGGAGTACTTCTTGTTGATCCCGGCGAGCGCCTCGACCGCGTGGTAGCGGACCTCGAAGACGGTGTTCTTCAGCGACTTGTTGAGGAGCTCGACCGCCTGCTTGTTCTGCAGCACGCGCAGCGCCTCGACGGCGCCCAGGCGCTTGGCCTTGTCCTGATCCTTCAGCGCGTCGCCGATCGCCTCCACGTTCACGTCGGCGCGGTCGTGGCCCGCCTCCTCGGCGAGCTCCGCCTCGGCCTGCTTCTTGCGCTGCTCCATCGGCGAGATGAAGTCGTCGAGGCGGACGCGCACCGACCGCGGCGGCCGCAGCGCGAGGACAGCCGTGACGAGCAGCCCGAACCCCGGGAGCAGGAGCGGGAGCGCCAGGCCGAGCCGCCAGGCGCCCGGCGCGCCGGGGTCGTCCCGCCGGTAGCGGAGCGAGAGCGCCTCGCCGGCGGCCACCGAGGCGAAGACGTGGCAGCCGAGCACGGCGACCAGCTCGCGCGCATCGAGCGGACCCTCGGCGAGCATCAGCACGAGGAGCGCGACGCCCTCGGCGGCGAGCGCCGCCGGCAGCCAGAGCAGGAGCGCGACGAGCGACCTCACTGCTTGCCCCCGCGGCCGGCGATGTAGCCGTCGATCTCGTTGAGCAGCTTCGCCAGCGGGCTGCCGTGCGTGGAGGCGATCTTCAGCTCGCCCGAGAGCATCTGCTGCATCTCGAGCAGGCTCTGCGGGTCGGGCGCCGCGAGCTCCGCGGTCGCCTCGTCGTCCTCGCTCGCGGGCTGCGCGGCGCTCACCTCGCCGAAGAGGCGCGCGCTCGCCTGGTCGAGGAGCTGCGAGAGCCCGCCGGCGCCGGCGCCCGCGCCCGCGGTGGCGATGGACGGCAACCCGCCCACGGGCCGGTCGTCGGCGGTGGCGCGGCTGCGCTCGATGCCGCCGGAGACCACGGGCGCCATGGTCGCCGACTTGACCCCCGGCGCGAGCGTGGCGCGCTGCGCCCGGAGCACGCTGGTCTTCGCCTGCTCCATCCGCAGCTGCTCGGGGTTCGCGGCGAAGCGGGCGGCCTTCTCCAGCGAGGCGGCCGCCCAGTCGACGATCACGTTGAAGAGCCGCACGGTCGCCGGGTTGTAGCGGAGGAACTCGAGCTCCTCGACGACCAGCACCGCGAGGACCTTGCCGCTGAGGCCGGCGCTGAGCGGCCCGCAGAGGAAGACGTCCTTGCGCCGGATGTTGCGCGCGAGGAGGTCGTGCAGCGTGATCAGCTTGCGCTTGCCGACGATCTCCTCGATCACCTCCGGCTCGAGGCGCAGCTCGGTGCGCTCGCCGCTGCGCTGCCCGTTCAGGCTGTGGCGGACCAGGCGCCTGCCGTCCACCTCGTAGACCGCGCAGCGCGTCGCCTTGATCACCTCGACGACCAGCTCCGTCAGCGCGGTGAAGATCTGGTTCATGTCGAGGTCGTTCAGCTTCTTCGCGTACTTGTAGAGCATCGGCAGGGTGTCGGTCGCGCCGACCACCCGGTTCGCCAGCTCCTCGTTGACGTCCCGCAGCTCCTCCTCGCCGCGCTTGAGGAGCTGGTTGTCGCGGGCGAGGAGCTCGTTCTCCTGCGTCAGGCGGCAGATGCGGGCCCGGTGGCGCTCGACCAGGATGCCGAGCGCGGTGCCGACGAGGATGAAGAGCACCGCGGACTTGGCGTAGGTCCAGGTCATCAGGTCGCGGAAGCCGAGCACGTTCTCGCGGACGCG
>JAKLHH010001192.1 GCA_022710245.1 Myxococcota bacterium | reverse complement strand
GTCGTAGCCCAGGCGGCCGAGGATCTCGGCGTTGTGCTCTCCGAGCAGCGGCGGCGGCGAGGTCACCTCGCACGAGGTCCGGTCGAAGAGCGCGGTGAGGCCGAAGACCTCGACCTCGCCGATGCCCGGCACGCTGGTCTTCTGCAGCACCCCACGGTGCGCGATCTGCGGCTGGCGCAGGGCCTCCCTGAGGCTGAGGATCTCGCCGCTCGGCACGTCCTTCGCGTTGAGCGCCTCCACCCAGTGCAGGGTCGGCTGCTGCGTGAGCCGCGCCTCGAGGAGCGGGGTGAGCGCCTTGCGGTTCTTCTTGCGCGTGTCGCGCTCCTGGAAGCGCGGGTCGGTCTTCAGCTCGGGGAGCTCGAGGACATCGCAGACCGCCTCCCACTGCTCCTGCTTGTTGGCGGCGATGTTGATGTGCCCGTCCTGGGTCCGGAAGGTGCCGCTCGGCGCCGCCGTGAAGTTGTCGTTGCCCATCACCTCGGGCTCGCGGCCGCCGATCAGGAGGTTCGCGGCGACCCAGCCCATCAGCGGCATGATCGAGTCGAGGAGCGCCACGTCGATGCAGTGCCCCTCGCCGGTGCGCTCGCGGTGGAAGAGCGCGGCCATCACCGCGAAGGCCGCGTTCAGCCCGCCCACCGTGTCGCAGACCGGGAAGCCGGCGCGCAGCGGGGTCAGGCGCTCGTCGCCGTTGATCGCCATCTCGCCGGAGAGTCCCTGGATGATCTGGTCGTAGGCCGGCTTGTCGGCGTCGGGGCCGGTCTGGCCGAAGCCGGAGATGCCGCAGTAGATGAGCCGCGGGTTGAGCTCGGCGAGGACCGCGTAGCCGATCCCGAGCCGGTCCATCACGCCGGGGCGGAAGTTCTCGATCACCACGTCGGCGTCCTTCACCAGCTCCTTGAAGATCGCCTTGCCCTCGGGGCTCTTGGTGTTCAAGGTGACCGACTTCTTGTTGCTGTTCTGCGCGAGGAAGCTCGTCCCCAGCAGGCGCTTGTTGTAGTCGGGGACGATCCCGAGCTTGCGGGCGAGGTCTCCGTCCTTCGGGTTCTCGATCTTGATCACCTCGGCGCCGAGGAGCGCCAGGTGGAGCGAGGCGAAGGGGCCGGAGAGGACGTTCGTGAGGTCGAGGACCTTGATGCCCTCGAGGATTCGCTTCTTCTCTTGCTTCGGTGTCGTCATCTCTGTCATCTCTGCCGTCACTGTCGTCTCGTCGCCATCATCATCGTCGCCATCATCATCGTCGCCATCATCATCGTCGTCATCGGAGCCCCCTCGTGTTCTGGGTCCGGCGGCGCGGGGACCCCCGCTCGCGGGCCCCTCCCCGCCCCTCAATTCGCCCTGCTCGCCTCCTGCGGAGGCTCCGCGATGGAGGGCAAATTCCTCGCGGGCACGCACAGTGCGGACCACCACCGCCTCGCCCGCTGCGGGCGACGAGTGGCGGGGCCTTGGGGGCGCCGGTCCTCGCGTCCCTGTCGGGACGCTCCGGGATGAGGCCGCGGCGCCCTCCCGCGGCGCCCCACGCCGCCTCAGTGTCGATTCCAGGGGCTCGCTCTGCTTTGTCCTCGATGAGCCGCGGAACATTCCATGAGCGAGCGCGAGGCGCGCTCGAGCTCGACGACCGAGCGGTCGTCGCGAGTGACAGGGCGCGCTCCACCCGGGCCCGCCCTGGCACGAGTCGCCGAGCGAGGCTTGCCGGCCGCCTGCCATGGGGCATGCGCCCGGGACTGGCAGGCAGGGCAAGACGGAGCGACCCGAGGTCGCGAGACTCGAGCGCGCGAGCTCTGCGCGGAGCGAGCGGTCTTGGAATCATCACCTGCGCTCCAAGCCGGCGGCGAGCGGTCGTGGAACCATCACCTGAGCTCCAAGCCCATTAGCGGCCCGTCAGTACGTGAGAGGCCCGGTCTTGTAGACGCGCCCCGGGAGCTCGCGCCCGAAGTGCGCGGCGACGTCGCGCGCCACCGCGATGAGCCCATCGAGGTCGAGCTCCCGCCTGAGGCCCTGGCGCCGGAGCGTGTGCACCAGATCCTCGGTGGCGACGTTGCCCGCCGCGACCTTGGTGAAGGGACACCCGCCGAGGCCCCCGAAGGAGGTCTCGAAGCTCGTCACCCCGGCCTCCAGCGCGGCGAGGACGTTGCTCATGCCGAGGCCGTAGGTGTCGTGGAAGTGGCAGGTGCACTGGATCTCCGGCGAGAGCTCGCGCAGCTTGCCGAACAGCCGGCGCACCTGCTCGGGGTGGGCGTGGCCCGCGGTGTCGGCGAGGCTCACGCTGCGGAGCCCGGCCTCCAGGTAGGCCCGCACGATGGCGAGCACCCGCTCCTCGGGCACCGGGCCCTCGAAGCCGCAGCCGAAGGCGCTCTGCACCGAGACCTGCACGCGCTTGCCCGCCTGGGCCGCCTGCTGCGCGGTGGCGATGATGCGGCGCTGCGCCTCCTCGGAGCCCATGCCGGTGTTCTTCTTGCTGTGCGTCTCCGAGGCGGAGACGCCCAGGCAGAACAGCTCGACGCCGCAGGCCAGACCGCGCTCGAGCCCCTTCTCGTTGAGGACCAGCCCCGAGAGCACGGTGCGCCCGTGCGGCTCGGCGGAGAGGGTACGGAAGAGCGCATCCGTGTCGGCCATCTGCGGCACCTTGTCGGGGTGCACGAAGGAGCCGACCTGGACGAGGTCCACGCCCGCGGCGACGAGCGCGCGGATCCACGCGAGCTTCTTCTCGGTGGGGACGGCCTGCTTCTCGACCTGCAGGCCGTCCCGCGGCCCCACCTCGTGGAGGATGATCTCGGGCATCGCTGCCTCCCGTTCAGGTACGCAGTCGGCGCGTGGGACCCCCGCTCGCGGGCCCCTCCCCACCCCTCGCTCGCTCGCGGGCGAGCGCCGTGCGGGCCACCACCAAGGAGCCCGCTCGGCTCGGGGCGGGGCCTTGGCCCCTGTTATCCGGGTCAAGAAGAAAAAATCCATGAGCTCTTCCGTTCGAAC
>JAKLHH010001191.1 GCA_022710245.1 Myxococcota bacterium | reverse complement strand
CTGGTCGTCGAAGAGCGTCGCCGCGTAGATCTCGCCGAGCGCCATCAGCGCGCGGCCGACCATCTCGCGCATCTGCGTCTGGCGCGCCAGCTCGAGGCACTCCTGGCCGATCCGGCGCGCCTCCTCGGAGTTGCCGTCCTTCAGCTCGAGGAGCGCGAGGTTGCGCAGGATCTCGACGGTGGCGCGCTGGTCCTCCATCTCGCCGGCCAGCGCCATGGCCCGCTCGATCCGCTGCCGGGCGTCCGCCAGCTTGCCCATCTGCAGCGCGGTCTCGCCGATGTTGTTGAGCAGGATCATCTGCAGCGGCAGCGCGCCGATCTGCTCGGCCTCCCCCAGCGCGTCCTCCCACGCCTCGCGCGCGCCCTGCAGGTCGCCTCGCTCGAACGCGAGCGCGCCCAGGTTGTTGTGCGAGATGACGTGGCCGTAGCGGTCGCCGACCGTGCGGCGGAGCTGCATCGCCTCGCGGTAGCACGACTCGGCCTCGTCGAAGAGCCCGCGGTCCTTCTCGATGTTGCCGATGTTCGAGAGGGAGACGGCGATCGAGCGCTTGTCGCCGATCTCGCGCCGCATCTCCAGCGCCTTGGCGCTGCGGTCGAGCGCCTCCTCGTAGCGGCCGAGCATCCAGAGGAGCTGGCCGATGTCGTCGAGGGAGGTGGCGATGCCGCGCTTGTCGTTCGACTGCCGGAACAGCTCGAGCCCGCGCTCGAGGTACTCCAGCGCGAGGGTCAGGTTCCCCTTCTGCCGCCAGAGCCGCCCCAGCTTGTTGAAGGCCACGGCGCCCTTGGAGCGGCTGGCGACGACCCAGCCGAGGCGCAGCATGTGCTCGAAGGCGTCGAGCGCCGCGTCGAAGTCGCCCTTCAGCTGGTAGACGCTGCCGAGGTCGTGCCAGAGGTGGATGCGCGCGGCCACGTCCGCGTCGCCCACGCAGGCGAGCGCCCGCACGTAGAGGCGGATCGCGCGGTCGTTGAAGTAGCGCGCGCGCGCCGCGTCGGCCGCCCGCCGGTAGCGCGCCGCCGCGCCGATCCCGTCGCCGGCGCGCTGCAGGTGGCGGCCCGCCTGCTCCTGCTGCTCCTCGAGGCGTCCCTCCGGGCGGAGCTCGAGCCACTGCGCGACCAGGCGGTGGTAGCGGCGCCGCTGGTTCTCGTCGATCAGCTCGTAGGCAAGGTCCCAGATCGGCGGGTAGGCGAAGCGGTACTCCTGCTCGCCGATGATCGCCCCGCGAGGCGACTCGACCACCAGCCCCCGCTCGCAGAGGTTGTGCAGCTCGCTGACCAGGTGCGTCCGCGTCTTCTCGCCGGCCGCGCCGATCTCCTCCAGGGTGGGCCCGTCGGGGTCACCCTTCTCGGCCATGCCGGCGCGCATCAGCGCGAGGACCGCGTCGATCCAGAACACCTCGCCCACCGCCGCCGCGCGCTCCAGGATCCCGCGCATGTCCGGCGAGAGCGCCCGCAGCCGCGCGCGCAGGATCTCCTCGTGGGTCCGCGGGATGCTGAGCCCGGCCAGGCGCTCCAGCGCGATCTGCCAGCGCGGCTCGCCGGGGATCACCGCCCCGACCTCGAGCAGGTAGCGGGCGAGCTCCTCGAGCGCGCGCGGGCTGCCTCCCAGACGGTCGCGCGCGACGAGCTCCAGGTCCTCGGGGATGCGCTCGCTGGTGTGGATCAGCTCCCCGAAGAGGGCCAGCGACTCCTCGGCCGAGAGCGGCCCCACCTCGATCCGCGTGTGCGCGAACTCCCCCTGGCCCCACTGCAGGTGCTTGCGGAAGAGGGTGGGGCGGCCGGTGGCGAGGATGAAGACGGGGCAGTTGCGCAGCCCCTCGGCGAGGAAGTGGATCAGGTTCACCGTCTCGGTGCTCGCCCGCTCGACCCCGTCGAAGTAGAGGAGCAGCGAGGCCTTCTCGGAGTCCTTCTCGAGGAAGCGGCGCACCGCGATGTAGCGACGGACCTCGAGCTGGCCGGGGACCTGCGCGAGCGGCTCGATCACCGGGCTCGACGGGAAGGGGTAGCGCATCAGGTGCGCGAGCAGGTGCGCCACCTCGGTGCGCAGCCGCTCCGGCATGACCTCCTCGACGCCGGCCTCGATCTTGGCGCGGGCGTCGCGCGGGAGCTCGTTCTCGGCGATGCCGAAGCGCTCGGAGAGGATGCGGATGATGGGCGCGAAGCCTGACTCGTTGGCCTCGGTGGAGAAGCCGGAGAGCACGCGAGCGTCCGGGACGGCAGCCCGCACCGAACGGCTGAACTCGAGGGCGAGCCGCGACTTGCCCACGCCCGGGTCGCCGACGAGGGTGACCACGTTGAGCGCGCGCCCCTCGCGGCTGGTGAGGAAGATGCGCTTCAGCTGCTGCAGCTGGTCGAGCCGGGCGATGAAGCGGGCTCTCATCTCGGGCACGTGCGGTCGCGACTCGTTCGCGGTGGGGATCGAGGTCGACACGCTCGTGCTGGTGCTGGTGCTTCTCTCCATGACGTCCGCCCATCCGGCGCACCACACCGGCGCGCCGCGCTGCTCATCTCGAAGGCTGGGAACGTGCCTGGCCGTGCTAGTGGATGCTCGCTGCGCCTTCGGTCGGCTCGCCCGGATGCTGGAGCGCCCGGCTCGCCGGCAGATCCCTGCCCCCTGCCCCAGGGGCGCCTGATTCTGCTGGAGGGACCACGAACGAGTCAAGGGGAACTACGCGAAAGATCGGCTGCTGTCGGGCCCGCCGGCGGGCGTTCTCCCGCTCGAGGGCGGCGAGGATCAGGGCCGTACCCTCCACCGAGGCGCGGTTGCGATCATGCAGCATGATGATGCCGCCGCCGTGGTGCCGGAGCCAGAGCATGACGGCGTCCCGGATCTCCTCGGGGCTGCGGGACTCCTCGTCCTCCACCGCCGCGTTCCAGCGCACCGCGACATAGTCGCGCTCGCGCAGGACCTCGAGGGCGGAGCGGGTCACGACGCCGTAGGGGGCGCGGAACAGGTACGGGCGGGCGCCGGTCACCCCC
>JAKLHH010001190.1 GCA_022710245.1 Myxococcota bacterium | reverse complement strand
GGTAGCGCCCGGCGAGCGAGAGCGTGACCGGCTCGCCCGGGCCCACGGCCTCGGGCCCGCGGAGCTCGACGGTGAAGCGCGGCTCGCGGTACTCCTCGACGCGGAACGAGAAGCTGGTGAGCTCCTCGCCGCCGCGGAGCAGGAGCGCCCGGTGACGCCCGAGCCGACCTGCCGCCGGCAGCATGAAGGTGTGGCGGAGCACGCCGAGCTCGCTGGTGCGGACGCGCTCCTCGGCGAGCTCCTCGCCCGCCGCGCCGAGGAGCCGCAGCCGGAGCTCGCCGCGGTAGGGCGCACCGGCCGCGGCCACGTAGCGGCGCACCGCCGCGAAGAGGTGGATCGGCTGCCCCGGCCGGAAGAGGTCACGGTCCGCGCCGAGGTGCGCGAGGAGGAGCGGGCGGTCGCCCTGCCCGCGCGGGTCCTGCACCTCGACCTGGACCTCGTCCTCGCCCGAGCGCGCGACGACGTGGAGCCGCCCCCCGGACGCGAGCTCGCGCTCGAGCGGCGCGCGCGGCAGCTCGAGGAAGCCGCCGGGACCGGTCTGCCCCTCCGCGAGCCGGCGCGGGCGGAGGCCCGAGCTGTACGCCTCGACGGTGACCGCGGGCGCGCCGGCCCCGCTGCGCAGCGCGGTGACCCAGGCGAGGAGCGCGTAGGGGCTGAGCTGCGCGTGCAGGCCGAGCGAGGTGGTGGTGACCCGCTGGGCGAAGAGCACCTCCTTGCCTTCGCTGTCCTTCAGCTGCGGGCTGCTCACCCGCAGCGTGACCTGCCCGGGCGGCAGCGCGAGGCGTACCTCCAGGGGCCGGTCGGCCGCGCCCTTCATCTTGATCACGCGCTCGGTGGACGCGAGCCCCTCGTCGCAGCCCTCGCGGTGGCCGCGACGGACGCACTCGAGGTGCGCGATCAGCTCCGCGCCGCGGTGCGGGGTCAGGCGCACCCGCAGCTCGCGCAGGTTCACGCCGAGGAGGCGGTAGGGCTGCCAGGCCTCGCGCACGCCGCTCTCGTCGCCGCTGTCGCCGCTGCCGGGCAGGAAGATCCCCGGCGGGAGCCCCCGGGTCTGCACCTCGAGGGTGACCTCGCGGCCGAGCTGCTGCCCGTAGACGTCTCGCAGCGCGGCCCGGGCGTGCACCTCGTAGCGCGTGCGCCGCTGCAGCGCGCGCGCCGCCTGCCACTCCTCGCCGCACGGGTTCTCCTCGCGCTCGCCCCGGCTGCCGACCAGGATCAGCCCGCCAGCGAGCGGCGGGGTCACCTGCAGGTGCCGCCCGAGCTCCCGCTTGCAGACCGGAGTGGTGAAGCGGAGCAGCAGGCCGATGGTCCGCTCGTTGTTGATCGGCCAGCAGCGGAGCCGACGCTTCGGCTCGGGGTCGCCGCTGCAGGCCGCCTCCAGCGCGAGGAGCGGGGTGACGTCGAAGCTCGCCTTGCGCGCCTCGGTGGAGGGGAGCGGCCCCTCCTCGCCGTGCAGGCCGGCGCGCACCTCCAGCGTCACGCGGGCGCCTCGCGGCAGGCGCTGCTGCGGCCTCACCAGCACCACGCGGGCGTCCGCGCCCGGGCGGCTGGCGCTGAACGCGGCGGGCTGCTGGTTGACGAGGAGCGCCATCGAGCGGCCGGCCACGATCGGGTCCACCCGCTGGTTGAAGCGCACCTCGAGCGGGTCGCCGGGGAGCATGTGGTAGCCGTGGTCCTCGCGCGGCAGGAGCTGGATCAGCACGGCGCGAGGACGCGGCGTCTCGAAGCTCCAGCTGACCGGCCGCGCGAGCCGCTCGCCGCCGAGGGCGCGGAGCGTGGCCGGCACCGTGACCTGGTAGGTCCGCGCGCTCGCCAGCGGCGCGCGGAGCGTCAACTTGGCGGTGTCCCCGGCGACCCAGGTGAGCGCGCCGGCGACCGGGGGCAGAAGACGCAGCACGCGCGACGGATCGCCGCCGCCGCCGCCGACGGCGGCCAGCTCCACCATCGGCCGGTCGAAGGTCACCACGATCGCGGTGGCGCCCTGCGCGACGCCGACCGGCGAGCGGTGCAGCACCTCGAGCGCCGGAGCGGGCGCGGGCCGCGAGCGGTGCGTCGCCTCGGCGGGGACCCCGATCGGCCAGGCCTCGCTGGCCGGGCCAGGCGTGAAGACACCCTCGCGCGGTGCGCGGCCGGTGGACGGTGGACGGCAAGCAGCCAGCAGCGCGAAGGGCGCGACGGAGAGGACGAGGACGAGGACGAGGAGGTGGCTGCGAGGTGAGCGAGAGAGGCGGCGCGTGGGTCTGGGCATCACCTCCTCTGACAGCCTGGCGGCGCGCCTGTTCGCCCCCACGGGGCGTTGCCGCGAATTTGCCCTGCTCGCGTCCTGCGGACGCTCCGCGATGGAGGGCGAATTGCGGGTCCTCGTGACCAACAGATCAGAGAAAGAGTCTGCGGTTGCGCCTGGTTCGCTGGCTCAGCCGCACTTGATCAGCACGATCAGCTGGTCCGTGCAGCTCGAGTACCAGCCCTCGGCGGGCTGCCCGACGGACTTGCACACGGCCGAGCAGCCGTCGCAGGAGTCGTTGTAGGGGTAGTTGGTGCCCGGGAGCTTCAGCATCTGCTTCGTGCAGCCGTCGTACCACCCCTGGCTCTTCGACCCCGGCGGATAGCAGTAGGGCTTGCAGCCAGCCGGCGGCGCGCTGTCCGCGCCGGGGCTGCCGCCCTCCTTGCCGGAGCCGTCCTTCGCGGTCGATGACTCCGGGCTGACGAGGCGCTCGCCGAGGACCAGATCGGACCCGCTGGGTGCGTCGGCCTTCGGGTCGACGGGGATGTCAGGCCGCTGCGGCGAGTTGCCGCCGGGGCAGGCCGTGAGCGCGAGCCCGGCGAGGACGAGCAGGAGCAGTGGAGAAGCGCGCATGAGGTGATCGTACCACCTCGGCCCGCGGAGAGGGAACACGGCGTGAGCGTCAGGGAGCGTCAGGCCACGGCGTGGAGCGCGCACCCGAGCGCCGCCACGGTCTGCGGCTCTGGTGCCAC
>JAKLHH010000119.1 GCA_022710245.1 Myxococcota bacterium | reverse complement strand
GCGCGAGCCCGCCCGCGGCCAGGACCAGGAGGAGGACGCCGCAAGCGAACCCGATCGCCTCCAGCAGCGGCCGGCGCTCGAGCTCGTCGCCGTCGAGGAGCTGCGAGACGCTGGTGCGGGGATCGGCGGGGTCCACGCGCGCGGCGAAGCGCTCTCCGACGCGGAGCCGCGCGAACACGTCAGCCTCGACCCAGCGGACCTGCCGCTGGTGGACGCGGCCGCCGTGCTCGTAGCGCATCAGCGCGGTCCGCACCGGCACGCCGAGCCAGCGCTCCTTCTCGAGCGCCACCACGCTGGCCGAGACCTGCGCGCCCTCGCGCCAGAGCCGCGCTCGCCGCCGCGCCTCGGAGAGCTCGTCCCAGCCGAGCCAGAGGACCGCGAGGGCCCCGGGGACCGCGAGGATCCAGAAGGCGAGGCTGCAGGCGCGCAGCCGCCTCGCCGCGGGGACCAGGCGACGCGGCGGCGGCAGCAGGACGGGAGCCGGCGAGGCCAGCGCGGCCTCAGCGATGGTGTGCTCTTCCTCCACGACGCCGCCATTGAACCGCGGCGGAGCACAGCTTTCAAGGGGTGAGCCTGGACCAGCCTCTGGCTCCCGCGGCGCCGAAACGGTAAGCTCCGGGGCACGTGATGACCCGCCGCCGTCCCCTCCACGTCGCTGGCCGAGGCTGGCTCCCGGCGCTGCTCGCGCTGCTCGCGCTGCTCGCGACAGCGCGGGGGGCGCACGCGAACGACCCCACGGCGGTCTGGCGCACGCTGGAGACCCCGCACTTCTACATCCACTACTACCGCAGCGTGCGGCACGACGAGCGCGAGCTGGCGCAGCGCGTGGCGAGCGCGGCGGAGCAGGCGCACGAGGTCCTCTCGCAGGCGCTCGGGCACGCGCCCTCGAGCAAGACCCACCTGGTGCTCACCGACGACACCGACGGCGCGAACGGCTCGGCGCAGAGCGTGCCGATGAACATCGTCCGCCTCTACGCGACGGGCCCGAGCTCGCTCAGCGCGCTCAACGACTACGACGACTGGATCTACGGGCTCATCATCCACGAGTACACGCACATCCTCCACATCGACACGATCCACGGCCTCGCCAAGATCGTGAACTACATCCTCGGGCGCACCTGGGCGCCGAACCAGATCCAGCCGCGCTGGTTCATCGAGGGGCTCGCGGTCTACTACGAGTCGGCGCGCACCGCCGGGGGGCGCATCCGCAGCAGCATCTTCGACATGTACCTCCGCTCGGCGGTGCTCGAGGGCAAGCTGCTCACCCTCGACCAGATCACCTCGAACCCCCGCATCTTCCCCTGGGGGAACGCACCCTACCTCTACGGTTCGCGGTTCCTCCACTACCTCGCCGAGCGCTTCGGGGAGGAGAAGCTGACGAAGATGGGGCACCTCTACGGCGGCACGGTGATCCCCTACGGGATCAACCGCATCGCCAAGGAGGTGGTGGGCAGGACCTTCGTCGAGCTCTACGCCGACTTCAAGCAGCACCTCGAGCGCCGCTACGAGCTGCAGCGGGACGCGGCCGCGCGCCGCGGGCTCACCACCTTCCGCAAGATCACCGACCACGGCGAGTCGAGCGGAGCCCCCGTCTTCAGCCGTGACGGCCGCGAGCTCGCCTTCATCGACACCGACGGGCACAGCCAGACCTCGATCAAGCTCCTCGACCTGAAGAGCGGCAAGGTCACCCAGCGCTACGAGATCTTCGGCGGCAGCGGGCTCGACCTCACCCCCGACGGACGACAGCTCGTCTACGGCGAGTCGTCGACCTGGCGCAGCTTCTACAGCTTCGACGACCTCTTCGTGCGTGACCGCGCGAGCGGCGCGGTGCGCCGCCTGACCCGCGGGATGCGCGCGCGCGACCCGGCGGTCTCGCCCGACGGGCGCCAGGTCGCCTTCACCTCGAGCGAGCTGGGGCAGATGGACCTGCGCCTGATGCCCTTCCAGGGGGGGCCGCAGCGCGTGCTCCACAAGGGCACGGCGAGCGACCAGATCTTCACCCCGCGCTGGAGCCCCGACGGCAAGCGCCTGGTCTACTCCCGCTGGAAGAAGGGCGGCGAGCGCGACATCTACCTGATGGACGTCGCCAGCGGCCGCGCCCGGCGCCTCACCGCGGACCGCGCGCTCGACACCGATCCCAGCTTCAGCGCCGACGGGCGCCGCGTCTACTTCAGCTCCGACCGCACGGGCATCTTCAACATCTACTGCTACGACCTCGAGCGCGACCGCCTCTTCCAGGTCTCCAACGTCCTCGGCGGCGCCTTCTCGCCGACCATCTCGCCGGACGAGACCGAGGCCTACTACGTCGGCTTCACCGCCAAGGGCTACGACCTCCACGCGATGAAGCTCGACCGCGGCCGCTACCTGCCCGCGCTGCCCTACGTGAACCGGCGCCCGCCGCCGCCGGAGGTGGCGCGCCGCGAGTACCCGGAGGGGCGCTACAACCCGCTGCAGACGCTCTACCCGAGGAACTGGATGTTCAACCTCGGCCAGGACGCGTTCGGCACCGCGTTCGGGATCGACCTGGCCGGCTCCGACGTCGCCGGACGGCACCGCTTCGCGCTCTCGACCGTGGTCGGCACCGCGCGGGGCACGCTCTCCTACGGGCTCTCCTACGGCTACTACCGCTTCTGGCCCTCGCTCGACGTCGACCACAGCCGCTACCTCGCGGTCCGCGGCGGCATGGCCGAGGACGGCGTCCGTCGCAACTACATCGAGGAGAACTACAGCGCGGGCCTCTACGTCGGCCTGCCGGTGCTGCGGCTGCCCAACCACTCGGTGACGCTCTCGGTCGGCTACCGCTTCAACTACTTCAAGGACGCGGACGGCGATCAGCAGCACGTGGTCCTGCCCGGGGAGCTCAGCCCGGTGCGCCCGCAGCTCGGCGTCCTCTCCGGCGTCACCATGGGCGCGAGCTACGCCAGCCTGCAGCGCTACTCCTGGTCGGTCAGCAACGCCAAGGGCCGCTACGTCAGCTTCTCGCTGCGGGTCGATCACCCGACCTTCGGCAGCGACTTCAAGACGACGACCTTCAGCTACGGCTGGAGCGAGTTCATCCCGATGCCCTGGTGGTACGACCACGTCCTCGCGCTCCGGCTCGCGGGCGGCATCGGGAGCGGGGACCTGGCGCGCCGCGGCCTCTTCTTCATCGGAGGCTTTCCCGAGCAGGACGTGCTGCGCTCCTTCTTCGATCCCACCTCCCGGGTCGGAGGCGCCTTCCTGCGCGGCTACCCGCCGGGCGTCGTCTACGGCGATCAGTACCACCTGCTGAACGTCGAGTACCGCTTCCCCCTGTTCAGCATCGAGAAGGGCTTCTCGACGCTCCCCCTCTACTTCAACAACGTCCACGCGACGGCGTTCGTCGACGTCGGCAACGCCTTCTTCGGGGACCCCGTGCTCTCCGACTTCAAGGTGGGCGTGGGCGCCGAGCTGCTCCTCGAGTGCGTGATCGGGTACTACCTCCCCTCGACCTTCAGGTTCGGCTACGCGCGCGGGCTGATGGACAAGGGCGGCAACGCCTTCCACTTCCTGCTCGGCAGCGTGTTCTAGCCGCGGGAGGAGCGGTATACTGGCGGGGTCCATGCGCTGCCCCGACTGCCGAGCCGAGATCGCCGACGGCCTCGAGAGCTGCCCTCACTGCCTCGCGGTCTTCGCCGCGCCAGTGGCGGAGACCGATCTCAGCGAGCTCTGGGCCGAGGCGGGGACCTCGACCCCGGAGATCCTCACCTCGGCGAAGCGCACGCAGGAGGTCTCCGAGGCGGAGGCGGCCGCGGCGCGGGCGAAGGCGCTCCGCGAGCGGCGGCGACCGACGGGGAGCGATCCTCGCGCCGCCGGCGGTCGCGCCCGCGGCGCCAGCCCGCGCTCGGCGACGGACCCGCGCGCGGCGACGGACCCGCGCTCGGCGACGGACCCGCGCTCGGCGAGCGAGCCGCGCTCGGCGAGCGAGCCCCGTCACGGCCACCTGACGGGGCCGGTGCCCCGCGTCGGGGCGGACTCGCGGCCAGCGATGCCAGCGATGCCACCGCTGCCAGCGACGCCCGCGGGGGCCGGGCCGCGCGCGGGGAGCGACCCGCGGCCGCGGGTCTCGACTGGCCCGCAGCCGCGGGCCCGCGCCCCCCGCCCGACGGGGCCTCAGCCTCCCCGTCCGCCCGCGTCGCCCCCCGCCCGCCTCACCGGGCCGGTGCCGGCCGTGCGCCCGGCGCCGCCGGTCTCGCCCTCGGCGGTCGCGTTGCCGGCCCCTGACGTGTTGCGGATGACGGGACCGATGCCGGCCGTGAGCGGCGCGCCCGCGGGAGCGCGGCAGTTCGGACCGCAGGCGCAGATCGCCACGGAGCTCGTCACCGAGGACCCCGAGGCGCAGCGGGGCACGCAGATCGTGGACCTCTCGCTGCCGCCGATGGTGAAGCAGGCGCGCCGCGAGGAGGAGAAGCGCAAGGCCGCGCCCGCGACAGGCGCCGCTGCCAAGCGCGAGGCCGGGGGCCCGCTCGCCGTCGAGGAGTCCAACGTCTCGCGCGGCGTCGACGATGTGCTCTCCTCCGCCCGGCTGCTCTACGCGCGCATGCACCGCCTCGACCGCTGGACGCTCTGGGCCGCGCTCCTCGCGCTGGTGGCCTCGTTCCTGCCCTGGAGCACGGTGCTGGGCGAGGGGCTGCTCGCCGGCATCCAGGAGTACGGCGCGGCCTCGGCGGGTGGGGCCGTGCTGCTGCTCTTCCTCCTCTACCGGCGCACCTCGCGGCGGCGTCTGGCCGGGACGCTCCTCGGCCTCCAGGTCCTGGTCGCCGCGGTCCCGGTGGCGGCCCCCGTCTACCGGTTCCTGACAGCCACGGACACCCAGTTCACCGTCGGAATCTTCCTCACCGCCGCGGCGGGTCTGGCGACGGTGGTGCTCACGCTGGCGCGGCTCACCCGCCTCAACGCGTGAGGCTCACCTCACCGGCCGACGTCAGAGGCTCCCGACACACCGCAGCGCGTCCTCGCCTGCCCAGTCGCGCTTCCAGACGAACTTGTAGCGGACGACGCCCTCGCGATCGATGAGGAACGTCTCGGGGTACTTGCTGGTGCCGTAGCTCTCCGGGACCTTCTTGCTGGTGTCGAGGAGCAGGGGGAGCGCGCCCTCGCGAACGCCGAGCTTGCCGAGGAAGCTCTTCACGTCGGCCGCCGCGTCGTCGACGCTGACCGTGAGCAGCGCGAAGTCCTTGCCGGCCCGCCGCGCCTGCAGCGCGACCAGCGACGGGATCTCCTCGACGCACGGCTTGCACCCGGTGAACCAGAAGTTCAGCAGCACCGTCTTGCCACGCAGCTCGGAGAGGCGGTGTTTCCTGCCCTGCAGGTCGGGGAGCTCGAAGTCCGGCGCCTGAGCCTGCAGCGGCTCGCCGTGCAGGGTCAGGCAGGAGCCGCCGCGCTCGGCGGCGGCGCTGGTGCGCACGGCGAGGAGGAACTTGCCGGTGACCAGCACGCTGAACCCGGCGAGGACTGCGAAGGCGACGGCGGCCTTGAATCTCATCTCCATCGCATAGCACAGGGAGCACGCACCGGCCAGGAGCAGGCACCGGCCGGCGAGCCGGGCCCGCTCCGCCGGAGACCCCCTGTGCAGCGCGGGCGATTTGAACGATCATCGAGCGATAGCGCAAGGAGGGTGAGATGATCCAGCGTGCAGGCGTGCTCGTGCTCCTCGACCTGCTCCTCGCGGGCCACGCGCGAGCCGCGGTGATCCAGATGACCACCGCCGACAACTGGACCAAGCTCGAGTCGGCGAAGGCGGGCGACACCGTCGAGATCGCGCCGGGCACCTACCAGTTCCGCGTCATGCTCGCCCAGCAGGGCACGGCGGCGAGCCCCATCACCATCCGCGCCAAGGACCCGGCGAACCGCCCGGTCTGGGACCTCGGCGGCAAGGCGGTGAGCGCCTGGCCGGGCTCCTACACGGCCGGCGACAAGGGCGCGGCTGCTGGCAGGTGCAGGGCTCGAACTACGTCATCTCGGGCGTCGTCTTCAAGAACTGCCAGGACGAGAGCTCGGCGGGGCTGCGGGCGGTGAACTGCGGGCCGCTCACCGTGCGCGACTGCCTCTTCACCGGCAACACGAACGGCATCACGGGCTCCTCGGACGACTTCGTGGTGGAGTTCTCCGAGCTCTACGACAACGGCAAGCTCACCACGACCGGCAACATGACCCACAACATCTACATCTACGGCGGCGTCTTCAAGCTCCGCCACAGCTACGTGCACGACTCGCACGAGGGGCAGAACTTCCACATCCGCGCGCGCGACTCGGTCCTCGAGTACAACTGGATCGCGCGGCCCGACAGCTACCTCGGGGACATCATGAGCTGCAACACGCTCTGCGGCGGCACCGGCACGAACCCGATCACGCAGAAGATGCTGCTCCGCGGGAACGTGCTGATCCAGGGCACGCCGAAGAACCTGTCGCAGATCATCGCCCTCTACAACGACGAGCCGGGCGGCTCCTACGACTCGAGCGGCACCTCGACGGCGATGGAGATCACGCTGGTCTCGAACACCATCATCGGCAACCAGACGACCGCCACCCACCGCCTGCTCAACCTGCGCAACGACAGCGGCGTCTCCACCAAGGCGCACCTCTCGAACAACATCCTGGTCAAGCTGGGGACGCTCTACGAGGCCGGCGACCCGGCGGCGAGCACCTGGTCCGTCGACGGGCAGAACAACTGGGCGACGACCGGCGTCGGCGGGCTCGCGAAGCTGACCGGCACCCTGACCGGCACCGACCCCGGCTTCGTCAACGCGGCGGGCAAGGACTACACGCTCGCAGCGGCGAGCGCGTGCCTGGGCAAGGCGGCAGCGATCGCGGGGCTCCCGGACCGCGAGTACTACAGGGACGAGGCGGTGAAGCTGCAGTACCGGCCGCGCGCGAGCGCGAAGGACCTCGGCGCCTTCGAGCACGGCAACACGGCGGCGCCGATCGGGCCCTACGGCACGCCGCTCCCGCAGCCGGACGCGGGGCCGGCGCAGAAGGACGCCGGGCCCGCGAAGAAGGACGTGGGCACGAGCAAGAAGGACGTGGGCGCGAGCAAGAAGGACGTGGGCGCGAGCAAGAAGGACGTGGGCCTCGTGAAGAAGGACGCGGGGGTGAAGCAGGAGACCGGCGCGGCGAGCGACCAGGGGCCGCGGCCGGATCTGGCCTTCAGCGAGGCGGGCCAGCCGATCCTCCCCGACGCGAGCACCGTGGACGCCGCGGCGCGGAGCGAGGCAGGGACGGCGCCGGCTGCGAGCGACTCGGGGTGCGGCTGCGTGGTGGGCGAGGGCGGACCGACGGGGCTGCTCCTGTTCGTCCTCGGCGTGGGCCTGGCGCTCGCCTGGCGCCGGCGGCGCTGAGCGCTCCGATCAGAGCTTGAAGCGCCCGAGGGGGAAGAGGTCGTGGAGGACGATCACCTCCACCGCGCCCGCCTTCACCCCGTCGCTCGCCTTCAGCGTCAGCGTCGCGCCGGTGATCTTGCCGCTCGCGTCGACGAGGTTCTTCGTCTGCTGGCCGTAGCCGAGCGGGTAGGGCTTGCCCTGCGCGTCGAGGAGGAGGAGCCCGAGCCGGTGCTCCTTGCCGGGGAGCGCGCCGCTGAGCTTCACGGTCAGGCTGCCGTCCTTGTCCCCCTTGCCGTCCACGCTGGCCACGGCCTCCTCGAGGACGGGCGTCTCGGCGGTGAGCCCGGCCGGGCGCTTGCCGCCGCTGCCCTTCGCGGCGAGGAGCGCGGTGCCGAGGAGCACCAGCTGATCGGTCTTCGGGTGGCAGAGGCCAGCGAGGCGGAGCAGCCCGCCGTAGTACTCGACGTTCTTGCAGGTGGTGGCGCCGAAGAGCGAGAGCCCTCCCGCGCTCGCCCCCGAGGCCTCCAGGGTGCCGCCGAGGCGCAGGCGATCGATGGGGACCTCGACGTTGCCGAACTCGACGCGGAAGGAGGAGGTGTCGAGGACCAGGGTGTCGCCGGCCAGGCGTCCGACGAGCGGGAAGAGGATCTGCTGCCCGTCGCCGCTGTCGACGACCACGTCGCCACCGTCGACGCGGGCCGCCGAGACCCAGGCGAGGACGCGGCCGCTGGCGGGGTCGGCCTCGAGCACGCCGACCAGGAGGTGCATGAAGTCGAAGCCGATCTGGTTGAAGGAGGGGAGCATCACCGGCTGCGGCACCGCGAGGCGCTGCAGGTCGAGGACCTTCACCTCGTCGGTGGAGGGCGCCAGGGTCGGCGTGGAGAGCCGCGCCGGCGGCACGCTGAAGGTGAAGGTGCGGGCGAACTGGCCGCCTGGCTCGGTGCCGGTGACGAGGCGCCCGAAGCGGTTGGTGTTCACCACGTAGGAGCCCTCGACCCGGACCGAGTAGCTCCCCGGCGCGAGCGGCGCCCCGGGCACGAGGGCGAGGAAGGTCCCGTCGGCGGCCACGCTCACCTGGTGCTCCACGGTCGGGGTGATGGTGACCTTGAGCTGCTCGGAGTCGAGCGAGGCGTCGACGGTGTCGCCCTGCGCGCGCACCACGAGCCTGAGCGCGATCGACTCGCCCGAGCCGATGGTCTGCGCGGCCTCGAGGCGCGAGCTCCCGCCGGGGGTCAGGCGGTAGAGCTCGGCGCCGTGCTCGGCCAGGTCCTCCTTCGCGCTGCTCGAGCAGCGCTGGTCGCTCGAGCGCAGGCAGTAGTCGTAGGGGACGCTCCACAGCTTGCCGTCCTCGCCGGCGACGTAGATCGCGTCCGGGCCGAGCGCCGGGCTCGAGTTGAGGTCGTTGCGGTCGTCGACCGAGGTGTCGAAGGACCAGCGGCGGGTGCCGTCGGGGTTGATGGCGTAGAGGCGCCCGTCGCCGCCGCCGAAGTAGATGGTGCCGTCGCCGCCGACCGACGGCGAGGAGCGGATCGGGTCGAGCGTGTCGAAGCGCCAGCGCAGGGTGCCGTCCTCGCTGAAGGCGTAGAGGGTGCCGTCGGCGGAGGGCAGGTAGAGGGTGCCGTCCTCGGCGCGCGCGGCGCTGGCGTAGACGTGCTCGCGGGTCGGGAGCTTCCAGCGCTCGGCGCCGGTCTTCTGATCGAAGCCGTGCAGGAACCCGTCGAAGGACCCCACCACGACGTGGCCCGCCGGGGTGAGGAGCGGGCTCGAGGTCACCGGGCCCAGGGTGGCCGCCTCCCAGCGCACCGCGGTCTGCTCCACCTTCGCCGGCTGCTCGAGGGCCAGGCGCGGGTCCACCGCGCGGACGCGGAGATCGTTACCGCCGTAGAAGAGCGTGCCGTCGGGGGCGACGCCGGCCGCGCTCCAGATCTGATCGGTGCCCCGCAGGCTCCAGCGCTGCGTGCCGGTCCTGGAGTCGACCGCGTAGAGGTGGAAGTCGTCGTTGCCGGCGTAGATCGTGCCGTCGGGCCCCATCACCACGTTGCCCTCGAACCAGGTGATGAAGGCGCCGCCCTGCGGCTGGAAGCGCCAGCGCTCCTCGCCCTGCGCGGTGAACGCGTAGAGGTGGCCGTCGCCGCTCCCCACGTAGATCGTGCCGTCCTCGCCGATCAGCGCCGAGGAGTCGACGAGCTCACCGAGCTTCTGCTTCCACTTCAGGGTGCCGTCGGGCCTGACCGCGTAGAAGGTCGCGTCGGCGCTGCCGAGGTAGATGGTCCCGTCGCGGTCGATCACCGGCGAGCTGAAGATGCCCTTGCCGGTCGTGAAGCTCCAGACCTCGGCCTGGCCGCGCCCCGGCAGCACCGGCGAGCGGCCGCTGTTCTCGGGGGTGCGCCGGAACTTGGGCCAGTAGGCGCCCTGCTGCATCGGCACCGAGTAGGAGAGGTCGAGCGGCGGCTCGGCGCCGCAGGCCGCGAGGCAGGAGATCAGGCTCACCAGCAGGGGGTATCGTCTCATGCGCGCTCCTCGGGTTGAGGAGCGAGGATAGCAAGCCTCGCGCCAGCGCGAAGGTGGCGAAAGCACGTCGACGGCCGCGGGGCGGCGGAGGGCTGCTGCCCCCGCGCTCGTCGGTTCTCGCGGCCGTGGCGAGAGGCGACGGTGTGGCGAGGCGCGACGGTCTGGTCAGGGTTGCTGCTTCTTCCCCAGCAGGCTCTGCAGGAAGACCCGGTCGAGCGCGTCCTTGTCGCGCAGGGTCTGCTTCAGGCGCCAGAGGAGCTCATCATCTTGATCGACCACTCCGCGGCCTCCTCGAAGGAGCGGAAGCGATAGACGCCCCTCGGAATGAACCTGCGCTTGCCCCGCAGCGCGATGACCAGGCGCAGGAACCCGTCTGCCTGCTCGAGGCCACCCTTCGAGGCTACGCGCTGTCCGACGACCTTGGTGCTCATCACGCGATCTTCAGGAGATCTTAGCGACGCACCTCTCGAGGGGCAAGCGCGGGGTAACGAACGAGCGGCCTGTCGTGCTGCTGGCCCTCGCGCCCGCGGGCAGGGTAGGGTCTACCGCATGCGAGCCGCCACCCGCGTCCGCGAGCGTGAGAGCGAGGAGGCGCCGGCGTCACCCCCGCCGCGCCCAGGCCTCCTCGCCCGCTGGTGTCCGCTCGGGCTCTCCACCGGGGCGCTCCTCGTGCTGGCGGTGCAGGCAGCGCTCCTCGTCGCCGGGCACCTGCTGCACGCGGAGACGCTCACCCTGACCTGGCGGACCGGCCTCGCCGTCGCGCTCTCCGCGCTGGCGCCGCTCTGCCTCTTCCACGCGCTCCACCTGTCGCTCGGCCACCGCTGCGCCCTGCTCGTCACCAGCGAGCTCGCGCTCCTCCTCCTCACCGCGCTCCTCGCGCTGGAGGAGCTCTCGCTCCGCGCGGCGCCCGACCTCGCCATGCTGGCGCCGGACGTGGGCGCGTTCCTCCGCCGCGAGTCTCGCTGGTGGCTCGGCAGCGCCGGCATGCGGGCCGGGCTGCTCGCCGCCCTCGCCGCGCTCCTCGTGCTCCTCGGCCTCGAGCTCCTCGCTCGCGTCCACTCGCGCTGGCGTGTCCCGGCCGCTCGCCGCTCGCGGCTCCTCGCCAGCCTCGGGCTCTACGCCGCGCTCCTGCTCGCGCCCTGGCCGAGCCACGACCCGGTCACCTCGTTCCTGCGCTCGGCCGTCCGCTACCCGCTGCGGCGAGAGGCGTCCGCGGCGGCGGCCTTCCCCTACGTGCAGCGCCCGCGTCGCGTGGCGCCCGCCTCGCGGCCCCACGTCTTCGTCGTCGCGCTCGAGTCCTTCACCGCGGGGCTGGTCGGACGCAGCGAGGGCGGCCGCGAGGTGACCCCGACCTTGAACCGCCTCCTCGGGCGCGGGCTCTTCGCCGAGCGCTGCTACGCGAGCTCGGTGCAGACCGCGCGCGCGCACCTGGCGCTCCTCTGCTCGCTGCACGGCGAGCGCTGGCGCAAGGTGGCGAGCGCCTACCCGGAGCTCCGCCTCCGCTGCCTGCCCCGCATCCTCGGCGAGCTCGGCTACCGCACGCTCTTCTTCACCGGCCAGGACGACCTCAGCTACGACGACACCGGCACGGCCATGCGGCGGCTGGGCTTCGCCGAGGTGCGCGCCCTCGAGGGCGCGCTCGCGCAGGGCCTGCCGCGCGAGCAGCGCTGGGGGTGGGGCTGGCAGGACGACGTCGTCTACCGCAAGCTCTTCGAGCTCCTCGACGCCGACGATCGCGCGCGCGGCCCGGCGCCGCGCTTCGTCTTCCTCCCCACCATCTCGCACCACC
>JAKLHH010001189.1 GCA_022710245.1 Myxococcota bacterium | reverse complement strand
AGCAGTGGCGCGAGGACGCGCCACCGAGGCCACCGACCTCTGGGCCCTCGGCGTGCTCCTGCACGAGATGCTGACCGGGCAGCGCCCCTACACGGTCACCACCTTCGCGGCGCTGGCGCAGAAGGTCTGCTCGCCCGACCTGACGCCGCTCGTGCTCTCCCCCGACGCCGCGCCGGAGCTGACCCAGCTCCTCCAGCGCTGCCTGGCGAAGGACCACCGCGAGCGCCCCTCGGCGGCCGAGGTGGTGGTGGCGCTCGAGGAGCAGCTCTCGCGCAGCCGAGTGCTCCCCAGCGAGGAGCGGAGCCCGTTTCGCGGGCTGCTCCCCTTCACCGAGCGGCACGCCCGCTTCTTCTTCGGGCGCGACGCGGAGGTGGCGGCCTTCCTCGAGCGCCTGCGCGAGCAGGCGGTGCTGCCCGTGGTGGGGCCCTCGGGCGCGGGCAAGACCTCCTTCGTGCAGGCGGGCGTGCTGCCGCGCCTGCGCGAGCAGGGGCCCTGGCGGCTCCTCCGCCTGCGCCCCGGCCCGCAGCCCTTCCTCGCGCTGGCGAACCGGCTCCTCGCCGGCGAGAGCCGCTCGGTGCGCTCGAGCGCGGTCCCCAGCCCCCCCGGCGACGCCGACACGGCGCGCACGCCGCGCCCGGCCGAGGAGGAGGCGCGCCTCGCGCGCGAGCTGCAGGAGACCCCCTCGCTCCTCTCGCTGCGCCTGCAGCAGCTCGCCGAGGAGCACCACGGCCGGGTGCTGCTCCTCGTCGACCAGATGGAGGAGCTCTACACGCTGGTCGCCGACGAGGAGGTGCGCCGCCGCTTCATGGAGGCGGTCTGCTCGGCGGCCGACGACGCGAGCGAGCCGGTGCGCGTGATCTTCACGCTGCGCGACGACTTCCTCGGCCGCGTGGCCGAAGGGGCGCGCGCCCGCGAGGTGCTCGGGCGGCTCACCGTGGTGCGCTCGCCGGGCTCCGAGGCGCTGGGGCAGATCCTGCAGCGCCCGGTGGAGTCGGTGGGCTACGCCTACGACGACCCGGCGCTGGTCGCCGAGATGATGCACAGCGTGAGCGACGAGCCCGCCGCGCTGCCGCTGCTCCAGTTCGCCACCCAGCTCCTCTGGGAGCACCGCGACGAGCGGCGCAAGCTCCTCCTCCGGGCGGCCTACGAGAAGATGGGCGGCGTCGCGGGCGCCCTCGCCGAGCACGCGGACGGCGTCCTGCAGGCGCTCACCGTGCACCAGGTGCGCCTCGCCCGCGATCTGCTCCTCCGCCTGGTCACCGCCGAGGGAACCCGGCGCGTGGTCGCCCGCGACCGCGCCCTCGAGGGGCTCGGCGAGGAGGCGGCGCCCGTCCTCGACCGCCTGGTCTCGGCGCGGCTCGTCTCGGTGCGCAAGGGGCTCCGCGACGACCGCGCCGAGGCGGAGCTCGAGCTGGTGCACGAGTCGCTGATCCGCCGCTGGGCCCGCCTCCGCCGCTGGCTCGACGAGAGCCGCGAGGAGCTGGCCATGCTCGGACAGGTGAGCCAGGCGGCCGAGCTCTGGGACCAGCGCGGCCGGCGCGAGGACGAGCTCTGGAAGGGCGACGCGCTGCGCGAGGCGCTCCACACCCTCGACCGCGTCGCGGCGCCGATCCCGGAGCTGGTGCAGCGCTTCCTCGACGCGGGCGTCCGGCGGGCGCGGCGGCGCGTGCTGCGAGCGCGCGCCGTCGTCGCTGGCGTGATCGTCCTGCTCACCGCGGGGCTCCTCTTCCTCGCCCACGAGAAGCGGCGCGCCGACGCGCAGCGCGAGGAGGCGCAGCTGCGCTGGGCGGAGGCGCAGCTCGAGGGCGCGCGGGCCGCCGAGGCGCAGCGCGAGCTCCTCGAGGCGCGCGCCAAGCTGCGCGGCTCGCTGGAGGCGCGGGACTCGGCGCTCGGCCGCGCGCTCTGGCGGCGGCTCTCCGACGACCCGCTCCTCTGGCGGCGCAAGCTCGCCGACTCGGTGACCGAGGTCGCCTTCTCCCCCGACGGGCAGCAGGTGGCGGCGGCCTGCCTCGATCGCTCCGTCTACCTCCTCGACACGAGGACGATGGCGCTGCGGCGGGTGCTGCAGGACCCGCGCGACCAGATCTTCGCCATCGCCTTCTCCCCGGACGGCCGGCGGCTGGCGACGGGGACCCGGCTCGGCTGGCTGCGCCTCTGGGACCTCGCGCGCGGCACCATCGAGAGCAACCTGCGCGCGCACGAGAGCACCGTCTGGAGCCTCAGCTTCACCCCGGCCGGCGACCAGCTCCTCTCCTCCAGCGAGGACGGCACCGTGCGCGGCTGGCAGGTGCCCTCGCTGGCGCCCGGCCGCGTGCTCCGCGGGCACCGGGCGGGCGTCTACGACCTCGCGCTCTCCCCCGACGGGCGCCAGCTGGCGAGCGGGAGCTTCGACCAGACGGTGCGCATCTGGGACCCGACGAGCGGCGCCCTCCTCCGCACCATCGACGGGCACCCCGCGCGGATCTACGACGTCGCGGTGAGCCCCGACGGCACGCTCGTCGCCTCGGCGGGCGCCGACGGCGTGGTGCGGCTCTTCGAGCTCGCGCGCGGGACCCCGGTGCGCGCGCTCGGCGGCCACCAGCAGCGCGTCCTCGCGGTGGCCTTCAGCCCCGACGGCGAGCTCCTCGCCTCGGCCAGCGCCGACCGCAGCATCCGCCTCTGGCGGGTCGCGACGGGCGCGGTCCTGCGCGTCCTCACTGGCCACGCCGACTGGGTGCGGCACCTCGCCTTCAGCCCCGACGGCAAGCTCCTCGCCTCGGCCAGCCCCGACAAGACCGTGCAGCTCTGGGCCGTCGACGCGGGCGGCTCTCCGCGCAGGCCACCCGGCCACGCCGACCGCGTCTACGCGGTCGCCTTCAGCCCCGACGGGCAGACCCTCGCCAGCGGCGGCGCCGACCGCACCATCCGCCTGTGGGACGCGGAGGGCGGCGAGCGCGCCGCGCTGACCGGCCACACGGACTGGGTCCGCTGCCTCGCCT
>JAKLHH010001188.1 GCA_022710245.1 Myxococcota bacterium | reverse complement strand
GCCTCCACCTCGGGGCAACCCGCGAAGAAGGGCGAGGTCGCGATCATCACGTCCTGCAAGCGCGCGCGGTAGAGCCTGCGGAGCCCGCGCTCGACCTCAGCGCCCGCCCCGCGCAGCTCCTGCTTGCCGATGGCGACGAGCTCGCAGTCCTGCACCGCCTTCGCGCTCAGGTGCTGGCGGCCGTCGCCGAGCAGCGCCAGCTCGCCGAAGCACGCCCCCGCCGTGAGCGTCGCGATGCGCGCCCGGCGCGAGGTCCGCTCCCACTTCACCAGCTCGACCTTCCCGGCGCGCAGGAGCAGCAGCTCCTTGCCCGCGTCGGCCTCAGCGAAGACGGTGGCGCCGCGCGAGACGCGCCGGTGCTGACCGCTCGCGATGAGCTCGTCGGGGAGCGGCAGGCCGGCGGGCGCGTCGTCATCCCCTACCGTGAGGATACCGGCAGCCGAGGCTCCCTCGGAGAAGGCCGCCTGCGGTGGACGTGCCTCCCGGCTCGCCGGGGCCGGTGTCCGAGGTGAACCCGCCTCGCGGCTCGCCGGGGCCGCCGCGCGCGGTGGACCTGCCTCGCGGCTCGCCGGCGTCGCCGTCCTCGCCGGGGCCGCCGCCGCCGCGCGCGATGGACCTGCCTCCCGGCTCGCCGGCGCCGCCCGCGACGTGCGGGCCGGGGGCGCACCCTTGCTGCCGGGGGGACGCGGCGGCAACACCTCCTGGCCGCTCGGACGAGGGGTCCGGTCGCTGGCGGTCACCGCCTGCGTGAAGCGAGCCTTGGCCGCCGCCTCACCCGCTACCCTCGCGGTCTGCGCCCGCTCCGCGCGAGACGGCTCCTCGACGATGACCTTCGAGGGCGTGACGTGCAGCCCCCGCGGATCGCTCCGCGCCGCTCGCGGGGTCGCCTGCTCCGCCAGCCTCCTCGGCCCGCCGATCTCGCCGCTCGCCGACCGCCCTCCCGCGGTGCGCGCGTCGGGAGTGGTCGAGCGACGGGAGCGACGCGGCGGCCTCGCGGCGGCCTCGGGCAGCACCGACTCGCGCGTGGTGTCGTCGTCGTGAGGCGGCGGCGCCTCGCGCGAGACCAGCACGACCTGTCCGGTGGTGACCCGCTTGCGTCTCCGCTTGCGGAGCGCCGCCGCCAGCACCGCCGGGTCGAGGACGCGCTCGGCTCGCAGCTTCCGCGCCAGCGCCGTCGCCCGGGGGTGCTCGGGCATCTGCTCGAGGATCCGCCCGCAGGCGAGCGCGATCTCCAGGTGGTCGCCGCGCGTGATCCCGAGCGCCGCGACCTTCAGGTAGCAGGCGACCGACTCCTCGACCTGATGGAGGTCGGCCAGCGCGGCGCCTAGCTCCGCGATGACGGCAGGATCCTCCGGATCATGGCTGGCGGCCTCGCGGCACGCCGCCAGCTTCTGCACGCGCGGATCGCGGGGATCGAGGGACGGGGGATCAGCGGCCATCGACACCCCGACGGGTCAGGAGTGGGCTACTTCCGAGGCGTGAGGGTGAGAGGGCTCTCGACTCCCACCGGCTGTCCGCTGAAGGTCGGGAACCGCCACCGCATGATCGCCTTCTTCATGCAGTCGATCATCATCGAGTCATAGTTCGGGCTGATGCTGATGCTGCCGGCGGTGCCCGACGGGTTCACCTGGAACCCGACGGTGAGCGTGATCTTCTGGTGCGTGAGCGCGGTGTTCTTCTTCATCGCCCGCTCGTAGCACGCCTGCAGCACGCTCTTGTTCTGACGCATGGTCAGGATGACCTGGTCCTGGCTCAGCGTGCCCTCATGCCCCCCGCTGCCGACCTTGATCGGCTTGCCGTCGATCATCAGCACCGACGGGTCGACCTTGATCGTGCCCGGGTTGGCGAGCGCCTGGGCCAGCTGGCGCTTCAGCGTGTTCACCTCGGCCTGCAGCTTGTCGAGCCCGGCCCGGCACTGGTCCAGCTCGGGCTTCGACTTGTCGACGCAGGTCTCCTTGTCTCCGCAGCCCGCCCCGCCCGCCATCGCCAGGGCGATGACGAAGATGGTGCCCCTCAAGAGATCAGATCGCATTGTCATCCGCTCGCTAGGTGCTCCTCGTCGCCTGAGCCGCCTCTCGCACTCCTGCACCGAAGAGCCTGTCGGCATCCCAGTTATCTGTGCTGTTCATGCTACCGCGGCAACCCGCATTGTGGCATACCCGAGGCCGCCGCGGGAGCTCCCGCTATCTGGCTGCCTTCCCTGCCTTGCCGCCCTTGCCACCCGGCCGCGCCTTCGGCGTGGCCTGCTTGAGCGCCTCGCCGAGGTAGGTCCTGAGGGGCAACAGCGTATGGAGGTCGTTCTCCACGAAGCTTAGCAGCTGACGCTCATTCTCACCCCCCATTTTCAGCAGCGCCTCGGCGACGAGGTTCAAGGACGCCGGGGCCTTGTTGAAGCTCGGGTCGCAGCGATAGGTGAGGAGGAAGTCGCGGAAGGGCTCCAGCACCGAGGGATCGCCGATGGTGGTCAGGGCCCGCACGATCTCGGCCAGCGCCGGCAGGGGCGTCTCGTGGTCCGCCAGGTGCAGGAGCAGCGGCTTCACCGCCTCGCGCGCCTTCAGCTCGCCGAGCGCCTGGGCCATCACGTCCACCGCGAGTGAGCGTGTCCCCTCGACGAAGTCGTAGTGTGAGTGGAGGGTCTTCAGGTAGAGCGGGATCGCGGCCCGGTCCTTGCGCGCCACGATCATCTCGCCAGCGCGCTTGTAGACCGCCGGGTCGATCTTCTCGTGGGTCACGATCTTGACCAGGTCATCGGCCACGCTGCCGCCGCGGAGCTGCGCGAGCTGCTCGACGCAGAAGAGCTTCACCGCGCCGAAGCGACGGTCCGGATCCCAGATCACCTCGGTCAGCGCCCGGCGGATGTCGGCGCGCGAGCCGGTGGCCGCCGGTGGCGTGTAGCCCTCGACGTCGAAGGTCGCGCCCTGCACCTGGAGCTTGAGGTGCTGCTGCACGGCCGGCACGCCCGAGCGCGGGTCGACCAC
>JAKLHH010001187.1 GCA_022710245.1 Myxococcota bacterium | reverse complement strand
GAGCCCGGCGAGGGCGTGGCCCCCGCGCCGCACGAGGCCGAGCCCGCTCGCAGCGGCTCGTTCCTCCTCGGCAAGCTGCAGGATCTGATCGCCTGGGGGCGGAAGAACTCGCTCTGGCCCTTCAACTTCGGGCTCTCCTGCTGCTACGTCGAGATGGCCACCGCGCTCACCAGCCGCTACGACCTGGCGCGCTTCGGCGCCGAGGTGATCCGCGCGACGCCGCGCGAGGCCGACGTGATGGTCGTCGCGGGCACCGTCTTCCTCAAGATGGCGCCCGTCATCAAGCACCTCTACGAGCAGATGATGGCGCCGCGCTGGGTGATCTCGATGGGCTCCTGCGCGAACTCCGGCGGCATGTACGACATCTACAGCGTGGTGCAGGGGGTCGACCGCTTCCTCCCCGTCGACGTCTACGTGCAGGGCTGTCCGCCTCGCCCCGACACGCTGCTGGAGGGGCTGCTGCTCCTGCGCGAGCAGGTCGGCGCCGAGCGCCGGCCGCTCGGCCGCTGGCTCGGCGCGCCGGCGCCCGCGCCGCCGCTCCCCTCGCGGCGGGAGCAGCTCCGTGCTGCCCGCGCGCGAGTGACCGTGCTCCCCTCGCCTGACTCGGTCTCGGGCGAGCCGCTGCCCACGCCGGACGACCGCTGAGGAGATCGAGGAGGCCACGATGATCGCCCCGGGGCCGCTCCCCACGCCCCTCGCCGAGCTCTCGCGGCACCTCGGCGCACCGCTCGCGCCGGAGGCCACCGCCGACGGCGTCCCGACCGCCTGGGTCAGCCGCGAGCAGCTCCCCGACGCGCTGCGCTTCCTCAAGGAGCAGGTGGAGCGCCCCTTCGGCGTGCTCTGGGATCTGACCGCCCTCGACGAGCGCGCCCGCGGCCGCTGGAGGCCGGCGCCGCCCGCCGCCCTCGACGCGCGCGTCACGGAGGAGGGCGAACGCGAGCGTGGGAACGGTCACGACCGTGGGAACGGTCACGACCGCGCCCCCGCCCCGCTGCCTCCCGACGCCTCCCCGAGCGACGCGACCGCGGCCGAGCCGGCCCACGACTTCACCGTCGTCTACCACCTCCTCTCCTACGAGCGAAACGCCGACGTGCGCCTCAAGGTGGCCTGCGGCGGCGAGCGCCCCGTCGTCGCCAGCGCGACCTCCATCTGGCGCGCGGCCGACTGGTACGAGCGCGAGGTCTGGGACATGTTCGGGATCGGCTTCGCGGGGCACCCGCGGCTGCGGCGCATCCTGATGCCGGAGAGCTGGACCGGCCACCCGCTGCGCAAGGACCACCCGGCCCGCGCCACCGAGCTCCCGCCCTACACCCTCCCCGAGCAGGAGGGCGAGGGCGAGCTGGCGGCGATGCGCTTTCGCCCCTCCGAGTGGGGGCTCGACCAGCGCGTCGACGAGGGAGAGATCGTCTTCCTCAACGTGGGGCCGCAGCACCCGGGCACGCACGGCGTCTTCCGCATCGTCCTCCGCCTCGAGGGAGAGCGGATCACCGAGGTGGTGCCGGAGATCGGCTTCCACCACCGCGGCGCGGAGAAGATGGGCGAGCGGCAGACCTGGCACACGTACATCCCCTACACCGATCGGATCGACTACCTCTCCGGCGTGCTGAACAACCTCCCCTACCTGCTCGCCGTGGAGCGGCTGGCCGGGATCGAGGTGCCGGACCGCGCGCGGCTGATCCGGATCATGCTCTGCGAGCTCTTCCGGGTGGTGAACCACCTGGTCTGGTACGGCACCTTCGCGCAGGACGTGGGCGCGCTCTCGCCGGTCTTCTACATGTTCAACGACCGCGAGCTCATCTTCCGCGTCATCGAGGCGGTGACCGGGTTCCGCATGCACCCGGGCTGGTTCCGCATCGGCGGCGTCGCCGCGGACCTGCCGCAGGGCTGGGAGGCGCTGGTGCGCGACGTGCTCGAGGTGATGCCGCGACGGCTGCGCGAGTACGACCGCATGGTGATGCGCAACCGGACCTTCCAGGCGCGCACGCGCGGCGTCGGCAGGCTGACGCGCGCCGAGGCCATCGAGTGGGGCGTCACCGGGCCCAACCTGCGCGCCTGCGGCTTCGGCTGGGACCTGCGCAAGACCCGCCCCTACGGGGGCTACGATCAGCTCGAGTTCGAGGTGCCGACGGCGGAGGCCGGGGACTGCTACGCGCGCGCCGAGGTGCGCATCGAGGAGATGCGCCAGAGCCTGCGCCTCGTCGAGCAGTGCCTGCGCCTGATGCCGGCCGGCCCCTACCAGGCGGCGCACCCGCTGGCGACCCCGCCGCCCAGGCACCGCACCATGCACGACATCGAGACGCTCATCTCCCACTTCCTCGGCGTCAGCTGGGGGCCGGTGATCCCGCCCGGCGAGTGCCTCGGCGCCATCGAGTCGAGCAAGGGACAGTACGGCTACTACCTGATCAGCGACGGCGGCACGCAGCCCTACCGCGTCCGCATCCGCACGCCGTCCTTCCCGCACATGCAGGTGCTGCCGCTGATGAGCCGGGGCCTGCAGGTCTCGGACCTGCTCGCCATCCTGGGGAGCATCGACTTCGTGCTCGCGGACGTGGACCGCTGAGGGCGGGAGCGGCGCCGCACAGGCTGGGCGGTCGTGCGAAGCGGCCGCGACCAGACACAGGAGGAGGAAGCCATGCTGGAGCCAGAGGAGATCCGGGTCATCGAGGAGGAGCAGGCCGAGCTCGCCGAGCGGCAGGCCGCGCTGATCGGAGCGCTGCGCGCGGTGCAGGAGCGGCGCGGCTACCTCTCCGAGGAGGCGCTGGCGGAGGTCGCCGGCCACCTCGGCGTCTCGCCGGCGGCGGCGGTCAGCGTGGCGAGCTTCTACAACCTGCTCTACCTCCACCCGGTGGGCCGCCACGTGATCCACGTCTGCGACAGCGTCAGCTGCTGGAGCCTCGGGGCGGAGGGTCTCCTCGAAGCGCTCGGCCGCCGGCTCGGCATCCGGCCGGGCGAGACCACCGCCGACGGCCGCTTCACGCTG
>JAKLHH010001186.1 GCA_022710245.1 Myxococcota bacterium | reverse complement strand
GCGCTGGGGCTCAACTTCTCCACCCTCCCCTCGCGGGACGTCTTCGGCACCTCGATCGACTCCAAGCGCTACGAGGAGATCGCGATCCGCACCTCGGTCGAGTACATCATCCCCTGGTTCCGCGGCGGGCGCTTCGCCTACGGCGGGGACTTCTTCCTGAACGTCGGCCTGATCCTCCTCACCTCGCGGAGCGAGCTCAGAGTGCGCGATCGCTCCCTCTCCGAGTCGATCCCCGTGGACCTCACGGTGGACGCCGGCCTGCGCCTGGACACGCGGATCGGCGTCTTCCGCTTCTCGATCGGGAACCTGCTTGGGCGCATCCCCTTCTAGGGTTGCCGGGGCCAGGCGGCTCCGCCTCGCCACCGCGCTCGCGGCCGCGCTGCTGGGCCTGGCGGCGCCGGCCGGGCGCGCGCGCGCCGACGACGAGGTCGTCTCCAAGAAGGGCGTCTTCATCGAGGACGGCAAGACGCTGCAGGTGAACCTCGGCTTCCGCGAGCTCCTCGACGGGGCCATGCTGAGCCGGCTCAAGAGCGGCTTCGCCACCACGGTGGTGATGCGCATGTACCTCTACGAGAAGGGCGGCGGCGACCCGATCGCCGTCTCCGCCCGGACGCTGAAGGCGGTCTACGACCTCTGGGACGAGCAGTTCATCCTGCGCCTCGAGGAGCCCGGGCGCACGCAGACGCAGAAGCTCCGCGACCAGAAGGTCGTCGTCGATCGCCTGACCAGCCTCTGGCGCTTCCCGCTGGCGCGCCTCGCCGGGATCAAGAAGGGCACCCTCTACTTCGTCGCGGTGATCGCCGAGGTGAACCCGATGAGCGAGGCGCTCCTCGCCGAGGTGCGGCGCTGGCTGCGCAACCCCTACGGCGACCACCGCGGCGGCGGCAGCGAGAGCTTCTTCGGCTCCTTCGTCAGCATCTTCGTCAACAACAAGATCCGCAGCGCCGAGCGCACCTTCCGCGTCCGCACCCAGCCCTTCTACCGCCGCCCATGAGCCGCTTCGAGATCAAGATCGTGGCGGCGCTGCTCCTCATCGCCGTCCTGCCGCTGGTCACCTCGGTGGTGATGATCGGCCAGGTGATCCGCGTCTCCGACGCCTTCACCGATGGCCAGACCCGCAAGCTGGCGCAGCCGCTCGAGCGCGCGGCGGAGGCCTACCGGAGCCTCTTCGCAGCGCGCAAGCAGGTCTTCAAGCTGCAGGGGCAGCTGATCTCCGGTGACCCGGGCCTGGTCGCCGCGCTGGGGGCGCCCGAGGAGCTGACCTCGCCGGTCGCGCTCAAGTCCGTCCTCTCCGGCCTCCTCGCCCGCGAGCCGGAGCTGGTGGAGCTGGTGCTGGTCGACGCGGAGGGCGAGGAGCTGGCGCGAACGCGCAGGCCCGGCTCGTTCGCCGAGTACCGCGACCTCCAGCTCGAGCTGGAGGCGGGCCGCAGCGGGCACCGGCTGCGCATGACCTTCGTCACGCCGCGGGCGCCGTTCGACGACTTCCGCAACCTCGGCCTGGCGCAGGGCGCGACGGTCGAGCTGGCCAAGGTGCGCGCCTCGCTGGCCACCATCTACCGGGTCACCTTCATCGGCGCCTTCGGCGCGGTGGCGGTGGTGGCCACCGCGCTCGGGCTGATCATCGCCCGGCGCACCACGCGGCGGGTCGCGGTGCTGGCGGCGGCGACGCGCAAGGTCGCGCGCGGCGACCTCGACACCCGCGTCGAGCTGCACACGCGCGACGAGCTCGGCGACCTGGCGAGCGCCTTCAACGAGATGGTGCGGCAGACCAAGGAGAGCCGCGAGCGGATCGCCTACCTGGAGAAGATCGGCGCCTGGCAGGAGATCGCGCGGCGCCTGGCGCACGAGATCAAGAACCCGCTGACGCCGATCCAGCTGGCGATGCAGCAGCTCCACCGCAAGTACGACGGCAGCGACCCGGCCTTCGCGCGCATGCTCGACGACGCGCGCGACATCATCACCGAGGAGGTCGACGCGCTGCGCCGGCTGGTCGGCGAGTTCTCGGCCTTCGCCAAGCTGCCCTCGGTGCGGCCGGAGCCGGTGGACCTCGCCAGCCTGGTCGACGACTTCCTGAAGAGCCACTCGGAGCTCGAGGAGCGCGCGCGCATCACCTGGCGCCCGCTCGACCCGTCCCCCCGGGTGCAGGTCGACCGCATGCTGATCAAGCACGTCCTCTTCAACCTGGTGGAGAACGCGATCCAGGCGGCGGAGGAGGCGGGGGCGCGTGAGCGGCTGGTGATCACCATCGACGCGCGCGCCGACGAGGAGCGCGGCCGGGCGCTGATCAGCGTGACGGACAACGGCCCCGGCATGGACTCCGAGACGCTCGCCCGCATCTTCGACCCGTACTTCACCACCAAGGAGCGAGGGACCGGGCTCGGGCTCGCCATCGTGAAGAAGATCATCCTCGAGCACGACGGTCTGATCAGCGTCGCCTCGAGGCCGCAGGAGGGGTCGCGCTTCGAGCTCGCGCTGCCGCTCGCGGCGGAGGAGGCGGGGGGCGATGCAGAGGGTTGAGCACGGGCCGCTGGCGCGCCGGGTGGAGCGCCGCCGCCCTCCGCGGGCGACGAGCGCGACGCTCGCGCTGCTGCCGGGGCTCCTCCTCTCCTGCGGCGACCGCGCCGCACCCACCGCGCCCACGCTGGAGCTCTTCGTCGACGCGTCGCCATGCAAGCCCACCTGCACGGTGGATCGCTTCGACCTCTTCGTGCTCAGGGAGGGCTGCGTGCTCGCCTGGCGCCTCGGCGTGCTCGGCGAGCAGGCGCTCGCCGAGCTCCCGCTCGAGCCTGGCGCGTCGGGCTCGGTGCTGCTCGCGGCCCGCTGCGGCGAGGACCCCTGCCCGCGCTGCACCGGCTCGGAGACCTTCGAGGCGGGGAGCACCGCCCGGCTGGACCTGCGGCTGGAGCCGGTGCAGGGCTGCCCGGCCCTCCTCGGGAGCGCGGTGCCCTGCTCCGCCTGCCTGCCGGGGCCCGACGCCTACTGCGACGGCGCGTCCCGCGTGC
>JAKLHH010001185.1 GCA_022710245.1 Myxococcota bacterium | reverse complement strand
CGAGAGCGCGAGCGCCGAGGCCCCGCTCGAGGGGAGCGAGGCGGCGGTCGAGGAGCCGCTGGTCGAGGAGGAGCCCACCGCCGAGGCGCCGCTCGACGACGACGCGGGGGACAGCGAGCCCAAGAGCGGCGAGTCGAACGGCGACGGCACGCCGGGAGGCGGAGAGGAGCCCGAAGCATGAGCCGAGCACGCGAGCGTTCGACCGAGCTGATGCGCCGGGCCGTGAAGGTCATCCCGGGCGGCGTCAACAGCCCCGTCCGCGCCTTCCGCTCGGTCGGCGGCGCGCCGCCGTTCCTCGCCCGCGGCACCGGCTCCAGGGTGTGGGACGCCGACGGCAACGAGTACGTGGACCTGGTCTGCTCCTGGGGCCCGCTGATCCTCGGCCACGCCCCGCCCGCGGTGCTGGCGGCGATCTCCGAGGCCGCCGCGGCGGGGACCAGCTTCGGCGCCTCCACCGAGCGCGAGGTGGTCTTCGCCGAGACGATCACGCGCCTCTGCCCCTCGATCGAGAAGGTGCGGCTGGTCTCCAGCGGCACCGAGGCGACCATGAGCGCGCTGCGCCTCGCCCGCGGCTGCACGGGGCGCAGCAAGGTGGTCAAGGTCGAGGGCGGCTACCACGGCCACGCGGACAGCTTCCTCGTCCGCGCGGGCTCCGGCGCGATGACCCTCGGCGTCCCCGACTCGGCCGGCGTCCCGGCCGGCGTCGCCGCCGACACGCTGACGGTGCCCTACAACGACCTCGAGGCCGCGCGCGCGGTCTTCGCGAAGCTGGGGCACGACATCGCCGCCGTCATCGTCGAGCCGGTGGCGGGCAACATGGGCGTCGTGCCGCCGCGGCCGGGCTACCTCGAGGGGCTCCGTGGGCTGACGGGGGCCACCGGCAGTCTGCTGATCTTCGACGAGGTGATCACCGGCTTCCGGCTCGGCCTCGGCGGAGCGCAGGCGCGCCACGGGATCACCCCGGACCTGACCTGCCTCGGCAAGATCATCGGCGGCGGCCTGCCGGTCGGCGCCTACGGCGGCCGCGCGGACCTGATGGATCGCATCGCGCCGGACGGCCCCGTCTACCAGGCGGGCACCCTCTCGGGGAACCCGCTCGCGGTGGCGGCCGGCCAGGCGACGCTCCGCGTCCTCGAGGCCGAGGACCCCTACCCCGCGCTCGACCGCCTCGGCGCCGAGCTGGAGGCGGGCCTGCTCGCGGCCACGCGCGAGGCCGGCGTCCCTGCCTGCGTGAACCGCGTGGGCTCGATGCTGACCGCGTTCTTCTGCGCCGGGCCGGTCACGGACTACGCCAGCGCCAAGGCGGCAGACACCGCGCGCTTCGCGCGCTTCCACAACGCCATGCTGGACCACGGCGTCTACCTGGCGCCGAGTCAGTTCGAGGCGGCCTTCGTCAGCGCGGCGCACACGTCGGCCGACGTCGACCGCGTGCTCGAGGCCGTCCGCCAGTCGCTGCGCGCCTGACCCGCAGCGCTCCTCGGGAGGGATGTCCGATGCCGACGGCCACCCCCTTCGCCGAGCTCTTCCTCGCCTGCCTGCCCCCCGGGACGCTCACCGCTGATCGCGCGCGCCTCGAGGAGACCCTCGGCGGGCTGATCGCCACGGCCCGCGCCGCCTGGCCGACAGCGAAGCTCGAGGCGCCGAGGTTCCTCGCCCGCCTCGCTCGCGCGCTCCCCCCTGCCCCGCCCGCGGCTGTGCCCGCACCCGCACCCGCGCCCCCACTCGCGAGCCTCGGCGCCGACGCCACGCTCCCCGCCGCCGGCCTCGTCGCCAACGCCACGCTGCCCGCCGCCGGCCTCGCCGCCGACGCCACGCTCCCCGCCGCCGGCCTCGGCGCCAACGCCACGCTGCCCGCCGCCGCGGATCCCCTGCACGCGCTCGCCGCGCTTCAGGCGAGCGACCTCTACCTCGCCGCGGCCTGTGAGGCCGGTGACCCGGGCGCGCTCGCCGCCTTCGAGGCGGCGCTGCTCCCGGGCATCCGCGCGGCCCTCGGTCAGCTCCGCTTCCCGCCCGAGGCCATCTCGGAGCTGACGCAGTCGCTGCGCGCGCAGCTCTTCGTCGCGCGCGAGGACGGGCTGCCGCCGATGATCGCGAACTACTCCGGCCGCGGCTCGCTGCACGGCTGGCTGCGCATCGCGGCGGTGCGGATGGCCGGAAGGTGGGCCGGCAAGGCGAAGCGCGAGGTGCCCCTCCCCGAGGAGGCGCTCGACGCGGCGGTGCTCCCCGCCGAGGAGCCCGGGCTGCTCCGGTTGAAGGAGACCTACCACGCCGAGTTCAAGGAGGCCTTCACCGGCGCGCTCCTCGCGCTCTCGGCGCAGGAGCGCACGGTGCTCAAGCAGCACTACCTCGACGGGCTCAGCCTCGAGGAGCTCGGCGCGCTCTACCGCGTGCACCGCGCCACGGTGGCGCGCTGGCTCGCCCGCGCCCGCGAGGACCTCCTCGCCCGCACCCGCGAGGCGCTGGTCGGGCGCCTGGCCATCGCGCCCGGCGAGTTCGAGAGCGTGCTGAGGCTGATCGGCAGCCGGCTAGGGTTCACGTTCCGGGAGTACCTGGGCTGAGCTCGCCGCCAGGCTCGCCTCCGCCCCGCCGCGTGGTTCCCCGCTGCGTTGCTGCGCACACCGCTGGCACACAGTGTCATGGATCTGCGCTCAGCGACGCTCCCGGTGTGGCAGCACAGACGCTTGGCTGGGAGCCTAGCAGGCGCGCTGGCACTTGTGGGTCGTGGCACAGCACACGTAGGAGTCGGGACACTCCGGCGAACCGCTGTTGCAGAAGACAGGCGCTGAGCCGAGATCAGGGAGGGTGCAGCCGGCGGCTTTGAGCTGCTGTAGCTTGTCGTACATCGCCTTGTCGAACGCCACGACAGGTTGGCCGAGCGTGGGGTTGCCACCACAGGTCGGGCTCGACGATGGACAAGCAGTCCGTATCATCGACAGTGCTTCGTCGGACAGCTGCTTGCACTGCGTTGCCTCGCCATCGCCGCAGGCTCCAAGTACGATGAAGG
>JAKLHH010001184.1 GCA_022710245.1 Myxococcota bacterium | reverse complement strand
TCTTCTCCCACTGGGTCGCGGGGTCGCCCGCGTCGGCGGCTGTCATCACCTCGCCGTCGAGGAAGACGCGCTCGACGACGGGACGCCCGTCGCTGCGGTGGACGTCGCGGACCGCCTCGAGGACGCCGGTCGCGGCGGTCTTCACGCGGTCGACGAAGACGTTCGAGGTCAGGCCGCAGTTGCCGAGGGTCGTCGCGGGCGCGCCGACCTCGTACTCGGCGCACCAGAGGTAGAGGAGCACGAGGTAGAGCTTGAGCTTGGCGGCGGCCACGTCCTGGGCGTAGGCGCGGACGTTGGCGAGCTCCTGCGCGCTCGGCGGGAAGTGGTGCTGCCAGGCGAGCTCCGAGGGCTTCCCGGGGTCCGTCACCAGCCAGATGCGGGTGGAGATGACGGTCGCCCCGGCAGCGGCCATCCCCGCGAGCTGCGCCTGCACCTCCTTGCGCACCGCGGGATCCTGGTAGCGGGTGAGGAAGGCGCTGTTCGCGAAGTCCGAGGTCAGCGAGTGGTAGTCGACGCCGGTCTCGTAGCCGCTCGCCGGATAGCCCGCGGGGTGCGGGTCAAACGAGGACTGCCGCGCGCGGGCGCTGGCGCTCCGCCTCGTGACCCGCTAGAACTGTCTCGCCGTGGCCACCCTCTCCCTGCTCGAGCTGCTCCCCGAGGACCTCTGCCAGCTCCACCCCGAGCTGACGGCCGAGGAGGCGCGCCGCATCGTCGCCCTCGCGCACCGGGACGGCGCCCTGCCCGAGGTGACCCCCGGCGGCCTGCGGCGCGGACCCTACCTCGCGGTGCGCGCGGCAGTGCGGGCCCCGCGGCTGACCGAGCTCGTGCGCGAGGAGAGCCCCGTCGACCACTGCGTCAAGCTCGCGCTCCGCGCGCCGGACGGCGCCGTCGTCGAGGCGGTGCAGATCCCCCTCGAGCGCGCCGGCCGCGTGGCCGTCTGCGTCTCCAGCCAGGTCGGCTGCGGCATGGGCTGCAGCTTCTGCGGGACCGCGCGGCTCGGCCTCGCGCGGAACCTCGAGGCCTGGGAGATCATCGAGCAGGTCCGCTGCGTGAGGGCGGCCCTGCCCGCTGGGCAGCGCGTCCGCTCCGTGCTCTTCCAGGGCATGGGCGAGCCGCTGGCGAACCTCCGAGCGGTGGTGCGGGCGGCCCGCGTGCTCTCGGACTCGAACGCGCTCGCGGTGCGAGCGCGCGACCTCACCATCTGCACCGCCGGCGTGGCCTCCGCGCTCCCGCAGCTGATGCGGGAGCTGCCGCACGTGCGCGTCGGGCTCTCCATCGGCTCGGCGGTGCCCACCACGCGGCGCGCGCTGATCCCCCTCGAGGACCGCCACCCGCTCGAGGCCTGCGTGGGCCTGCTCGCGGAGCACGCGCGCGAGACGCACATCGCGCCCATGCTGGCCTACACGCTCCTCGGCGGGGTCAACGACGACGACGCGCAGCTCACGGCGTTCTGCGAGCTGCTCGCCCGCTTCGTGCAGCGCGCCGGCGCGTCGCCGCGCGTGAGCCTCGCCCGCTACAACCCCGTCGACGTGGGCGGCCCCTTCCGGCCGGCCGGCGCCGAGCGCCTGGAGGCCTTCCGCGCGGCGATCGGCGCGATGGGCGTCCCCGTGGTGCGGCGTTACTCGGGCGGCGCGGACATCGCCGCGGCGTGCGGGCAGCTCGGGCTGCGGCTCAGGGACAGCAGGCCAGCTCAGTAGACCAGCTCAGCAGGGCAGCTCAGCAGGGCAGCTCAGCAGGGCAGCTCAGCAGGGCAGCTCAGCAGGGCAGTGGTGCAGCGCAGTACAGCGGCCTTGCTGGCGGCGTGGTTACCGCATGGTTACCGCATGGGCTAGAGCCGGAGCTCGGTCCCCTCCACCGCCTCGCCGAGGAGCGCGCGCTGCAGCGCCCCTGGCTCGGTGAGGTCGAAGACCAGCACCTCGAGGCCGGTCAGCGCGCGGGCGATCTCGGCGAGCTTGCCGCGCATGCCTCCCGTAACGTCGACGGTGGTCGCCTCGCCGACGCTGACCAGCACCTCCTCGAGGTTCTCGCGGGTGACGAGCGGCAGCCGCCGCGCGGACGGGTCGAGCTTGGGGTCGGCGGTGAAGATGCCGGGCACGTCGGTGCCGAGGAGCACGCGGCGCGCGCCGAGGCGGCGGCCCAGCTCGGCGACCAGCGCGTCGCCCGAGACCACGCTCGCGCCGAGGACGCGGTCGCTCACCATGTCGCCGTGGAGGAGCGGGAGGAGGCGGTGGTCGAGGGCGAGGAGCCGCTCGAGCGGCTCGACGAAGAAGCTCTCGATCCGGCGGTCGGCCTGCACCACGCAGGCGCTCGGCGGCACCGGGACGACCAGCAGCCCCTCCTCGGCGAGGACCTCGACCAGCTGCCGGTTCAGCTCCAGCATCGAGGCGTGGGTCCGCACGAACCCCTCGACCTGGCGCGGCGTCGTCACCCCGCGCGCGAGATCGTAGGTGGTGACCAGGCTGTGCCCGAAGGGCCCGGCGCCGTGCACGGCGACCAGGCGCAGCGGCCGCGCCTCGCGCGCGGCGCGGAGCTCGCGCGCGACGCGGCGGAGCACGTCCAGCCGCGCCCGTCGCTCGTTCGTGTCCTTGTGGGTGATGGCGCCGCCGCCGAGCTTGAGGATCCAGGTCTCCATGCGCTGCTCCGTGGACGTGGCGACCTTGTTGGTCGCGGCAGCTTCGCGGGGACCCGTCCCCGACCCCCGCGGCGCCGCTCCGACCTTCGCGCCCGGGCGGGCCGAGGTCAAGCGGCGTCGCCCGGCTTGTGAGCCGGGAGCCGACCGAGGTCAAGCGGCGTCGCCGCCGGGGCGGGCGATGGAATGGGCTGCCTGCGAGGTGGACGCGTGGTAGCTTGCGGTCCGAGCCCCTCGAGGTGGAGGGGCTCGGGGGTAGAGGGGCAACCCGTCGAGGTCGAGCGGAGAGGGAGCTGGCTCATGGTCTATCCGAGGTGCATCCTCGCGGTTCTCATCCTCACCTTCACCGGCGTCGGAGCCTCCTCCTGCGTGAAGCGGAAGG
>JAKLHH010001183.1 GCA_022710245.1 Myxococcota bacterium | reverse complement strand
GACCCGGCGGGCTCGTTCCTCTGGGCCACCTCCGTGGGCGGGCCAGGTGCGGACGACGCGCGCAGCGTGGCGCTGGCCGCGGGCGAGGGGATCCGCGTGGCCGGCTCATTCACCGGCGAGGTCACCGCCGGAGCCCTCTCGCTCAGCAGCGCGAGCGGGAGCGACGGCTTCATCGCCGCGCTGAGCCCTGCGGGGGGCTTCACCTGGGCGGCCACGGCGAACGACTCTGACGATTTCATGGGGCAGGCCTCGCTCGCCCTCGACGCGACCGGCAGCGCGTGCGTGGTGGGCACCTTCTCGGGGAGCCTGAGCCTCCCCGGCACGGCGCTCTCCTCCGCGGGCGGGCGCGACGGCTTCGTCGTCAAGCTCGACCCGCAGGGCAAGGTGGTCTGGGTCCTCGACGTGGGCGGGAGCGGCGATGAGCACCTGGTCGCGACCGCGGCCGATCCGGGCGGGGGCTGCCTCGCGGTGGGCTGGTTCACGCAGAGCTTCTCCGTCGGAGGCGTCACGCTGCAGGCGAGCACCCTCGCCGAGACCGGCTTCGCGCTCAGGGTCGGCGCGAGCGGAGCACCGCTCTGGGGGCACGTGACCGGCGCGACCCTCCAGGCGGTCGCGATCGAGGCGAGCGGCGCCGGGGTGATCGCCGGCGCGCTCCCCACCCCTGCTGGCTGGCAAGGTCAGGTCGAGCGGCTTGGCCCCTCGGGGACCAGCCTCTGGACGCTGAAGCTGCCCGGCGTCTGGACCACCGTCGCCGCGGTCGCGCCGGGGCCGGGCGGCCTGCACGTCGCGGGCACCTTCGAGAGCCTGGTGCTCAAGGGCACGAGCTACCTCTCGCAGGGCAAGGCCGATGTCTTCCTCGCCCGCCTCGACCCGGCGACCGGCGGGGTGCTCGGCGTCGTCACCGCCGGCGGCCCGGGGCCCGACGAGGTCGGCGGTCTGGCGGCGGACGCGGCGGGCGCCCGCTACCTCACCGGCGGCTTCGTGGGGACCGCGTCCTTCGGTGCGCTCACACGGACCGCGCTCGGCTACAAGGACCTCTTCGTCTGGAAGCTCGCCCCGGGCATGGCGCCCTGAGCCCCGAAGAAAACCTCTCGCGAACTGTCACACCACCCTCGCGGCGATGCTCTAAACTTCCAGAGGGGGCAAGCGAGGAGCGGAAGATGGCCAGGCAGCTCAACCCCGCGCGCCACGAGGACGACGTCATCGACCGTGCCCTCGTCACCGCCGCCCTCGGCGGGGACCAGGACGCCCTCGAGGAGCTGGTCCGCCGGCACCAGGGCTTCGTCCACGAGCTCGCGGTCCGCGTGCTCGGCTCGCGCGCCGACGCCGAGGACGCCACCCAGGAGATCCTCCTCCGCGTCGTCACCCGACTCGGGTCCTATCGCGGCGAGGCCGCGTTCCGGACCTGGGCCTACCGGCTGGCGATCCGGCACCTCGGCGCCTTCCGCTCCCGCCGCGCGGCCCGGCGCGAGCAGAGCTTCGCGGAGCGCGGCGAGCTCCTCGACCGCACGCCCGACGAGGAGCTGCCCGACCCGGGCACCCTGCTCGCCGACGTGCAGCTCGTCGTTCAGGAGGTCAAGGCGACCTGCCTCGCCGGGCTCCTCCTCTGCCTCGACCACGAGCACCGCCTGGCCTTCGTCCTCGGCGAGATCTTCGAGGCGCCCGACGTGGTCTGCGCGGAGCTCCTCGAGATCTCGCGCGAGAACGTGCGCCAGCGGATCAGCCGCGCCCGCGCGCAGCTCCGCTCGTTCCTCGAGGGACGCTGCGGGCTCATCGACCCTCGCAACAGCTGCCGCTGCGAGCGGAAGACGCGAGCCTTCATCCGCAAGGGCTTCGTGGACCCGGCGCGCCTGCAGTTCACGCCGGCGCGGCTGGAGGCGGTGAGCGCGGCCGCCGCCGAGCGCGCCCAGCGCCTGGAGGCGCTCGCCGAGGAGACCTGCGCCCAGCTCCTGCGCGGCCAGCCCATCGGGCCCGAGCCCGACTTCGCGGCGGCGCTGCGCGAGTGCCTCAGCGGCGGCGAGCTGCGCCGCACGCTCGAACTCGATAACTGAGCGGCGCTCCCGCCGCCAGAGGACCGTGAACCCGCGAGGCCGCGTGGCCTCGCCAGCGGAGAGGTATGCCATGAGAGACAGCGCCCGAGTGATCAAGAGCCTGGAGACCGGAGACCGCGCCGCCATCGAGGCGGCGATCAGCCCCGAGCGGTACGTCCAGCACAACCTACGCTTCGCCGACGGCCGGCAGACGCTGCTTGACGCGCTGCCCTCGCTGGTGCAGGCCGGGACGAAGGCGCGCATCGTGCGCACCCTCCGCGACGGGGACCACACCGTCCACCACACGGAGTACCTCCTCTTCGGCCGTCGGCAGGTGGGCTTCGACGTCTTCCGCTTCGAGGGCGACCAGATCGTCGAGCACTGGGACAACCTGCAGGAGCTCGCCGGACCGAGCCCGGACGGGCACAGCATGACCGACGGCGCCACCGAGGTGACGGAGCTCGCCGCGACGGAGGCGAACAAGCAGCTCGTCCGCGACCTGATCGCCGTGGTCTTCCAGGGGCACCAGTACCAGCGGCTGCCGGAGTTCATCTCGACGACGACCTACCTCCAGCACAACCCGGCGGTCGCCGACGGGCTCGCCGGGCTGCAGGCCGCCGGCCCGCTGCTGGCGAGGTTCAACTACCGCAAGGTGCACAAGGTCCTCGGCGAGGGGAACTTCGTCCTGGCGATGTCGGAGATCCTCTTCGACGGCAAGGAGGCGGCGGTCTACGACCTCTTCCGCCTCGAGGGCGGCAAGGTCGTCGAGCACTGGGACGTCCTCGAGCTGGTCCCGCCGCGGAGCGAGTGGCGGAACGCGAACGGCAAGCTCTGAGCAGCCCCCTCCGGGGTGCACGCTCTGCGCAGGCCCGCCTCAGCCGCGCGGCAGGTCACCCCGGCCTCGCCGCTCCGCCCGCCGCTCCAGCCCCCGCACGAGCGGCGCTGCCAGGAGCGCCATCGCGCCCGCCGAGAAGACCGCGTCGGT
>JAKLHH010001182.1 GCA_022710245.1 Myxococcota bacterium | reverse complement strand
GCGGCGCGCTCGAGCGGCTGGTGCCGCTCTTTCGCCTCGGCCTCGGCGCTCGCCTCGGCTCGGGCCGCCAGGCGGTCCCCTGGATCCACCTCGCGGACCTCTGCGAGCTCGTCGCGCAGGCGCTGGTCGACGAGCGCTTCGCCGGGCCGGTGAACGCCGTCGCGCCCGAGCTCGTCGACAACCGCCAGCTGACCCGCGCGCTGGCCCGCGCGCTGCGGCGACCGGCGTTCCTCGTCGTGCCCGCGCTGCTCCTCCGGCTCGTCCTCGGCGAGGCCGCCGCGGTCCTCCTCACCGGGCAGCGCGCCAGGCCCCGGCGCCTGGAGGAGCTCGGCTTCCGCTTCCGCTTCCCGCGCCTCGAGCCCGCGCTCGCCGACCTCCTCGGGCCGGCGCGCGCCCCCGCCATCACGCGCGCGCCCGGGGCCCCGGACCCCGACGGCCGCCGCGCCCAGTACGTCCTGGCGCGGACCACCGTCATCGATCGTCCGCCGGCCGAGGTCTTCGACTTCTTCTCTCGCGCGAGCAACCTCGGCCTCCTCACGCCGGCGTGGACGGACTTCCGCCTCGAGGGAGCGCTCCCCGAGATGGGCGCGGGCTGCAGCCTCCGCTACCGGCTCAAGGTGGGGCCGCTCCGCCTGCGCTGGCGCACCGAGATCACCGCCTGGGAGCCCGAGGAGCGCTTCGTCGACGAGCAGGCGAGCGGACCCTACCGCCTCTGGCGGCACGAGCACCGCTTCCTGCCCGAGGGCGCGCACACCCGGATGGAGGACCGCGTCACCTACGCGCTGCCCTTCGGGCCGCTGGGCCGGGTCGTCCACCGCCTCTTCGTGGGGCCGCGGCTGCGGCGCATCTTCGCCTACCGGGGCGACATCATCGCGCTGCGGTTCGGGAGCTCCACCTGGGCTGGATCAGCACAGACCGAGAGGTGGTCATCTCAGTCACAGCGCAGCCAGGAGAAGTAGACCTCGGTCTCCGAGGCTGCTCCCACCTCCTGCGTCCAGGCGACACCGAAGCCGTAGGTGTCCGAGGCGAGGGAGGGCGTATGGCGCTTCGCGCTGGTGCCAGCCACGACGATGGGCCCGGAGCTCTTCTGGATGGTGCCCGCGGCAAAGCCGAGGGTCATGAGCTGCAGCTCCTGAGAGGTGCTGTCGGTGCTCGACTGCTGGAGGAAGGCGACCGCGACCTGCTCGACCTGCGGGTTGCGGGCGAGCGAGGGCTCACGTGTGTCCGAGGCCAGATCGACGCCGACCAGGGTCGTGGCCTCGCGGTGGACCAGCCGCACCGCGCTCGGGACCTCGCGGCTCCAGGCGAGCCAGGTCGCGGCGCCGTCGGCGACCAGCGCGGGCCGGAGCGGGAGGGCATCTGGGCAGATTGTTGTGAAGACTGTGTCGCAGGCGGAGGGGCAGCCGGCGCAGGGACGTCCGAGGGTGACCAGGCTCCATGTGCCGTCTTCGCCGGTCGTGCTGGTCTGGAGCATCGGCGCGACCCTGGGCGGGCTCGCGTTGGTATCGGCTCCGTGGAGCCAGAGGAGCGAGTAGCTGCCCCCGGTGAGCGCCACAGTCGGAAACCAGACCGCTGGGCTGCCCACGGGGCTGCCGGAGGAGTAGCCGGCGAGAGAGGTGCTGGAGAAGCTGGTGTAGCTCTTGCCGAGCCCCTTCATGTGCATCTTGCATGCGGAGCCCGAATAATGCATCGAGGCACCGACCACGTAGCGCTTGGCGGTCGGCGCGGGATCGTAGACGAGGGTCGCCGGACCCCATCCGTGCGTCGCGGAGCTGATGGCAGTCCTCGGCGTCACCGGATTCAGCTGGCTGTTGAAGGTCGCGAAGTGGGCGCCGAGGGGGCAGGTGGCCGCGGTGCCGCTCGCGGTGAAGATCAGGGCGAGCCCGTCCGGGCCCGCCGTCAGCCAGGGGTCCGACGCGTCGGCCGGAGCCGCGACCAGGACGACCGGCGAGGGCGCGGCGTTGTCCGACGGAACGAGCGAGCGCAGCTTGACCTGGCCGCTCTCGACGAAGGCCACGTAGTAGGTATCGCCGATGGCGACGACGCTCGGCGAGCTGGCGTTCTTCGTCCCCCCGCTGAGCAGGACCGGGCTTGTGGCCACGGGCTTCGCGCAGGACGTGGGCGGCCAGGGGTGGAGATCCGGCGGCGGTCGGTCGGGGCCGCGATCACGGGCAGCGTCGAGCGCGCCGAGCTCCCAGCGTGGGGCGTCGATGCCGCCGCCGCCGCGTTCGCTTGCGCTCATCTCTCCCGGGGCGCCGGCCTCACGACCTCTTTCGAAGGGGAGGAGGTTGTGGCACGCGCTGGAGAAGGAGAGGGAGAGCGAGAGCAGCACGAGTCCCGACACGCGCACGCGACACCTCCAGCTCAGGCGACCAGGGCAGTGATCCATTCTCACCGTCGATGAGCTCGTACGTCAACGCGTTTGACTGCAGCCGCACTGCAGGCAGGTCGACGAGTGCGCAGGGGTCGACCCCGGCACGGGTGATGAGAGGTGTGGGGAGGTGACGCGAGGGAGGGGAGGGAGTCCCAGGGTGATTTGCCCTTCATCGCGGAGCGTCCGCAGGACGCGAGCAGGGGAAATCCCCTAGAGGCCTTTTAGTGTCCTGCCCGGGACTGACTAGGGCAGCCCTCTTTGCAGTGGGCCACGGCCCGCAGCATCCATCTTCTTCTCACGGAGCACTCCTTGTGGGTGGCGGCGACGGTCGAGCCGTCGTGAGGAAAGACTAGCACAGGGAAGGCGACGCTCCAGTTTGCTCGCGCGCTCGCGACGCCCGGGCCGGGGTGGGGTAGGATGGGCGGGAGCGGAGCCACCCATGCCCACGCTGATCAAGCACGGAACCATCGTCACACCGGACGGCTGCTGGCGCGCCGACCTGCGCCTCGAGGGCGAGCGGATCGCCGCGCTCGGGGAGGGGCTCGAGCGGCCAGGCGACGAGGTGGTCGACGCGAGCGGCCGCCTGCTCCTGCCCGGCGGCGTCGACGCCCACACGCACCTCGACATGCCCGGGATGGGCACA
>JAKLHH010001181.1 GCA_022710245.1 Myxococcota bacterium | reverse complement strand
CCCGGCGGGCGCCTTCGCGGGCAACCAGATGGACCACAGCTTCCCCTACGTGGACTTCGTCAGCGATCCGAGAGTGAAGGGAGCGGTCACCACGAAGCGCCTCGAGCTCGTCGTCAAGGCGGTCTACCCGGGGGCGCGCTTCGAGGACCTGTGCATGTCCGAGGTCACCCTCTACGCGAGGTGAGCCTCCGCGCGCGCGAGGTCACGCACCGGGTGGGTCAGCTGGCCCGCACGGGGTGAGCTGGCCCCGCCACGAGGGGTGAGCTGGCCCCGCCACGAGGGGTTCCCCGGGCCGCCCGCCCTCTAGCGCGGCAGGCTGACGACGGCGCCGGTCCAGCCAGGAAAGAGCTTGCAGCACGCGAGCATCGGGACCAGCAGCGCTCCACCCAGCAGCAGGCTCGTGATCGTTCGCAGGCGTCGCATCGGAGCCCTCCCCGTCCGTCCATGTCCAGCAGTAGCAAGGCGCGGGCCCGCCGCGATCACGAGACGCGCAGCGGATCCGGCCTGCAAGGCGCACGCAAGTTGCTGCAGGGGGGTGACTCGTGACGTCACCAGGCTGGGGGCACCGGGCCGGTCGTGTCCCTGCGGCGCGGGTGTCCCTGCTGCGCGGGCCAGGCGTGCGTGACCGGGTTCTGCCGGCGCCAGAGACTACCAGGCGATGACGCGGCCGCGGGTGTCGGTGGGCTGCGCGATCATGATGTGCGTGCCGTACGCGAAGAGCGCGTGCACTGCCGACTCCTGCCGGCTGCGGTCCCCGGCCGGGAGCGCCACCAGGTTCGCGTTGCCGCCGACGGGCTGGGCGCCGGTCTCGTTGCTGCGGCCGAGGGCGTGGAGGTGCGCGAGGTGCATCATGCTGAGCTCGAGCTGTACGGCGTAGCCCGGCACCGGATCGTTCCGCCGCGGGTCGAGCGGGAGCTCGCCGTAGAACATGGCGCCCGTGCGATCGAAGAGGCTGTGCTTGACGCCGCCGAGGTCCGACTGGCCGTTGATCACCTGCCCGTCGCGGAGGTCGAAGACGCTCCAGCCCTTGTGCTGCGCGAGGCGATCGCGGTCGGGTCCAGCGGTGCGCTGCCCGATGGAGATACGGCGCCCGTTCCAGAGCGCGGTGAGGAAGCCGCGGCGATCGGTCTGCAGCCCCTGCGGCCGCAGGTCGCGCGCGGCGAGCGAGCCGTGCTCGCCGGGTGAGCCGCCGTTGACCCAGACCTGGGTCTTCGGCGCGAAGCCGCGGCGAGCGTACTCGCGCAGCACCTCGGGGCCGAGGACGCGGTTGCCAGCGGCGCAGGTGATGACCAGGTCCGCGCCGGCGAGCACCTGCAGCTTGTCGTCGCGCAGGTGGAGCTGGCGTCGCTTGGCCTCGTCCTTGTCCCAGAGCTCGATCTGCTGGAAGCCGGCGAAGCGCAGCCAGGAGGCGACGCCCTGGCCGATCGGCCCGGCGCCGATGACGACGGCGCGGCGGCCGACGCGGACGCCGCTGGCCTCCAGGCGCCGCAGGTTGCGCACCGCCTGGGTGACGATCGCGTAGCCCCACATCATCGAGCCGGAGAAGGTCTTGGTCTCGCTCCGCGCCATGCTGACCACGCGGAAGGGGAGCTCGGTCGGGACGAGCGCGTTGGAGCCGCGGCCGGTCTGCTCGACGCCCGCGAAGAGGTGCGCGTGCGGGCGGAGCTCGGGCTGGCGCAGCACCTCGGCCACCTGCTTCAGCAGCATGCCGCCGTCGTCGGAGACGAGGAAGAGCGGCCGCGTCTCGCGCAGCTCCTCGGGCGTCAGCTTGGCCAGGTTCTCGCGGACCCAGCGCTCGACGAACGCGCGGTCGCGGGTGATGGCGTTGCCGCGGAGCTGCACGCCGGAGCCGAGCTTGCTCGCGGCGACGGGGACGCGCGGATCGGTGAAGTGATCCTTGTCGGTCCAGAGCACCGTGTTCTCGAGGGGCATGCCCGTCTCGCCGAGGAGCGCGAGGGTGTTGCCGCGGAGCGGCCAGCGGACCAGCGCGCCCTTCAGCTTCGCGCCGCCGTCCTGGAGCTTGCCGTAGCTTCGGATCGCCCAGGTCAGCCCCGGCATGTGGGGCGTCAGGGTGCCGCGATCGGAGAGCGCGCGGGCCGCCTGGTCGCCGAGGCCGTTCATCGCGGTCCACCAGTTGACGCCGAGGGCGTCGGGGCGGCCGGCGGGGCTCGCGGCGCGCGTGCGCGCGAGGAGCGTGTCGACGAAGGAGACCGCGTCGGCGCCGAGGCCCCGCTCGAGCTCGGCGCGGTCCACGTGGGAGATCACTCGCTCCTGGCCGGGGACGGCGACGGGCAGCTGCGGCTGGCGCGCCTCGCCGAGCACCGCGGCGAGCGTGTTCAGGATCGCGGCGGGCCCGCGCTGGCGGAGCGCGGTGCGGTTCCAGCGCTGCCAGCCGCGCGGGTGGTCGGGGCGCGCGAGCTGGCCGCGGTGACGGTCGAGGCTGCGGAGCTCGCCGAGGGCGCCGAGGAGCTGCGTCTCGAAGCGGGTCGCGGTGCCCGCGCGGCGGCTCGCCCGCGCCTTCGTCACCAGGTCGCGCGCGAGCGCGTGCCCCTCGGCGCTGTGCAGCATGGTGACCACGGTCTCGAGGGGGATCCCCGCGCGGCCCTCGCGGTACTTCTCCCAGCCCTGGGCCGGGCCGGCGAGGAGCGCGAGGACGGCGAGCGCCGCGAGGAGCGACCGGAGGTGAGGCACGGCAGCATGCTTTGCAAGCACCTTGCCGGCCTGTTTCCCTGCAACTTCAACGGGTGCGGGCGCGGCAGCGGTGGTGTGGCCGGGAGCCAGTGCTGGCGGGGCTGGCCAGGCGTACCCTGGCCACCGGCGCGCTGTCCTCGCGCCGCCCGCAGGTGTAACGTCGTGATCATCGAGCTGAGGGAGGAGGCGATGCCGCTGGAGGGCCGACAGCTTGTCGATGGCACGCTCGCGCTCCGCGACCTGGTCAACGTGGACCAGCTGCAAGAGCTCCTCGAGAGGTTCACCCGCGTCACCGGGATCAGCGTCGGCATGCTGGATCCCCACTGCAAC
>JAKLHH010001180.1 GCA_022710245.1 Myxococcota bacterium | reverse complement strand
GCGGAGCACGTGCATCACCGAGAGGATGAGCAGCGTCAGGTGGGCGTGACCGACGAGCAGCAAGCTGATCAGCACCCAGGCGTTGAAGTGATGGAGATCGACGCCGAGCACGGCGGTCCCGATCACCAGGTGCACGAAGAGCGGCGTCAGGAGCGTGAGCGCCAGCATCGGCACCACGAAGCTCGCCGTCTCCAGCCGGTGCGCGCGGCGGGCGACCCGCACCTGCGGCCCGCCCGCCTCGAGCCGGGCCACGTCAGTGAAGGCGTCGTCGCCGGTCTCGACCACGCGTCGCGCGTACCTCACCGCCCGCCAGCGGGAGATCACCGTCACCAGCCCGAAGGCGGCGATCATCGCCCCCCAGTTGATGAGCAAGATCTGACTCGCGAAGCGACCGCCGAGGAGGACCGAGATGATCAGCGCGAGGAAGCCGCCCAGCCCGATAGCGCCCGCCCATAGTCGCGCCTGACGGTAGGCGTAGAGGTCGACCAACCGCCGGGGGAGGGGGGTCAGCGAACGAAGCAGACCCTCCCGCCGGCACTGTGCGGCGAACAAGCTGTCTTTGTACACGGCTTCAGCCCCTGCAGGCGCTGTTTCATACTCAAATGGTGACTGGTGGGCAGGGTGTCCGCAAGCCGGCAACCTGCGCGACACCATGATGAGCGGGCGCCGCCAGTGCCGCGTGCGCGAGGTCACGTGGTAGGATGAGTCATGCATCGATCCCTGCTGCCCCTGCTCCTGCTGGTGGCGTGCACCCCGACGGTGGACCGGCACAGCGAGCCCAGGCTGCCGCGCGACACGCCGGCCTCCCAGCCAGCCGTCTCGTCCTTCTCGGATCGCGCTGGCATGGAGGTCCTCCGCAAGTGGACGCTCGAGTGCTACGACCTCGGCCTAAAGCACAACGAGGTCTTCGCGCGCGGGGGCTCGCTCCTCATCCGCTGGCACGCCGACAAGGCGGGCGATCTGCTGCACCTCGACTTCGCGGTGGACAGCTTCCAGGGGTGGGAGATCAACGACACGGGTGAGACCCTCGCGAGCTGCGTCACGTCGCGAGCCCGCGAGGCGGGCAGCAAGGTTCGCTGGAGCCTCGAGGGCGCCGCCCCGCTCCGCCTCGCGCCCTCCCCTGCCTCCCGGCCCTGAGCGGCGCCCACCTCAGCCCACTGTTGACGCGGCGAACCGTCCTACAGTACCCCTGGTCCTGCGCGGAGAGACCGGATGGAGAGACCATGACCTGCTGGAACGGTGAGTGGCGAGCGGCTGACGAGGAGGCGTGGTGGTCAGCCAGCCTCGCGGCGGATAGCGCCGGGCTGAAGGTGACCTCCGTCGATGGTCGCTGCCTGGCCGTACCGCTCGAGAGGATCGGCACGGTGAGCGACGACGGGACCGCCGTCCTGGTGCAGCTGCAGGACGCGGGCGCGGTCAGCAACTTCGCCTTCCGCCCTGCGGCCAGGACGCCCGAGGAACGAAGCGCCTGGGTCCGCGAGGCGTGCCGCGTGATCCAGGAGCTCCTCGACCAGCACACAGAGCTCGACCCGCAGCTGCCCGAGGAGGGAGGGCCCGCGGCAGTCTCGACCGAGACCCCGTCCCCGTCACTCGAGCAGCTCCAGTTCGATCGCGTGGACGACGGAGCCGCCCTCGCAGCAGCCACCTGTGCGGCCTGCAAAGGGGACGTGGGTGAGCTCTACTTCGAGATCAATGGCCTCGTCACCTGCGGGAGCTGCCGCGACCAGGCGGAGCGCGCCCGCCGGACCGGCGGCGGCGCTCGCGTCGCGAAGGCTTTCGCCTACGGCACTGCTGCCGCCGCGGCCGGCGCTGGACTCTGGTACGGTATCGCCGCGACGACCGGGTACGAGCTCGGCCTGGTGGCGATCGTGGTCGGCCTCGCGGTGGGGTTCGCGGTGCGGCGCGCCTCCGACGGCAGGGGTGGACCAGGCTACCAGGCGATCGCGATGGTGCTCACCTACCTCGCGATCGTCTCCACCTACGTGCCGCAGGTCCTGGGCGGCATGGACGCCGCGCTGGCCAAGCGATCGACCGTGAGCACGGACGCCGCCCAGGTGCTCGCCAGCCAACCCGAGGTGCCGCAACCTCCGGTCCAGCGCAACTGGGCGCTCACCGCGATCGGGATCCTCCTGGCCCTGGCCTGGCCGGTGGTCGCGATCTTCACGGTGGGCTTCCAGGCGGTGATGGGGTTGATCATCGTGGGCATCGCCCTCTACGAGGCCTGGCGCATCACGCGGCGGGCCCCGTGGGTGGTCAAGGGACCGTTCCGCATCGGCCAGGCCGCGGCCTGAGCGGCCTCATGACGGCGCCGGAGAGCGAGCTCCCGCGAGCCTGCGATCGCTGCGGCACCGAGGTGAGCCCCTCCCTGCTCGCCTGCCCTACCTGCCACCAGCTGATCCACTCGAGCCGCCTCAAGCAGCTCGCCGCCACGGCGGCCGCGGCCCGCGAGGCCCACGATCTGGCCGCCGAGCTCTCGGCCTGGGAAGGGGCGCTGGGGCTCCTCCCGCCCGGCTCCGGGCAGCACCGCACGCTGCTCGCCCGCGTCGAGGAGCTGCGTGCGTCCCAGGGGCGCATGGGATCCGACGGCGCCGCAGGCAGACCAGCGCCGCCCCGAGGCCACCTCAAGGCGGCCGCCGCCGGACTTGGAGCAGCCGCGCTGCTCCTCTGGAAGCTGAAGGCGGTCGTCCTTCTCCTCGTCACCAAGGGCAAGCTCCTCCTCCTCGGCCTCACCAAGGGCGGCTCCTTCATCTCCATGTTCCTCACCCTCGGCGTCTACTGGGCCGCTCACGGCTGGCGCTTCGCGCTGGGGCTGGTCGGGTCGATCTACATCCACGAGATGGGCCACGTGGCCGCTCTCCGTGAGGCGGGGATCCCCGCCTCCGCGCCGATGTTCATCCCCGGGGTTGGGGCGTTCGTGCGCATGGGCCACGCGCCGAGCGACCCGCGGGTGGACGCGAGGGTTGGCCTCGCCGGTCCGCTCTGGGGACTCGCGGCAGCCCTCGTCGCGCTCGCGGTGCACCTCTTC
>JAKLHH010000118.1 GCA_022710245.1 Myxococcota bacterium | reverse complement strand
CCCGCCGAGCAGCACCTCAGGCCGGCCGCGCTGGGTGGCTCGTGGACCCAGCTCAGGGGGGCGAGAGCTCCCAGAGGCCAGGCACCGCGGTCGGACGCGGCCGGTAGGGGCGAAAGAGCGCGGCCACGGCCTCGGGCGGGAGCCCGAGCTGCGCGAGCTCCTTGAAGCCACGCGGATCGGTGTCGTCGCGGAGGCGCGCGACGTAGGGCCGCCCGCCCGCTGCGAAGGTGGCGGCGATCTCGGCGCGCAGCTTCGCCACGGCGCGCTCGGCGCTGCGCTCGGCGCCCACGTAGTAGATGAGGATCCAGCGGCGCGCGGGCGCGGGGCTCGCGAGGCCGAGGAGCTCGTCCCAGCCGTGCCCGGGCGAGATGATGAGGTCGCGCGAGCGAGTGGCGCGGTCGACGGCCGCCGCGCGGCGGGGGGCGCTGTCGTCTCGCGCCTGCGGGAGCTCGACGCTGAAGAAGTTCAGCAGCGCGATGGCGCCGAGGACGGCGAGCCCAGCGCGGCCGGCCGCGGGCGCCAGCGCCAGCGCGAGGAGCGGGAGGACGAAGATCCAGCGCTCGGTGTCCGACGGGTAGAAGGCGACGCCGAAGAGCGCGAGCGGGGTGATCCAGGCGGCGAGGAGCCAGCGGCCGTCGGGGAGGGCAGGGGAGGGTGAGCGGCGCGTCGTCGTCCGGCGCATCCAGACGAGCGCGGCCCAGGCGAGGAGCGCGGCGGCGCTCAGCGCGACCACGGCCGCCACCGGCGCCTCGTACGGGTAGGGCGCGTGGACCAGGGAGCGCGCGAGCCCCCATGTGGCCACGAGCGGTGTGTAGACGGTGTGAGGGTAGGGGATGCCGTGGTCGGCGCTCCGCAGCCAGGCCCAGGCGGCGGCCGGAGCCAGACGCCCCTCGGCGCGGAGGGCGAGGAGGAAGGGCGGCAGCGCCACGACCGCGGCGAGGAGCGCGGCGAGCGCGAGGCTGCGCCCGCGGCGGCCCGGGGCGTGGCGCCAGATCACGATCGCGACCGGGATGACGAGGAGCGCCAGCGTCAGGTGGCAGAGCACGGCGAGCCCGAGCGCGGCGCCAGCGGTGGCGGCCCAGCGCGGCGCGTGCTCGCGCGGCCCCGTGATCAGCCGCGTCAGCGCCCAGAGGACGGCGAGCGCGGCGCAGGCAGCGGCGGCGTAGACCTCCACCTCCTGCGCCGAGCGAAAGTACGCGTGGCTCAGCCCGAGGAGCGCGGTGGCGAAGAGCGCGGCCGCGGGCGCGCGCACGCGTCGGGCAGCGTCGTAGAAGAGCGCCAGCCCCCCCAGCGCGAAGAGGAGGCTCAGGCCGCGGGCCCAGGGCTCGAGGTCGAGGGGCGCGGCAGGCCGCGTGAGCCGCGCGAGCGCGCGGAGCATCGGCAGGTAGGCGAGGTGGCCGGGGACCAGGTCGCGGCCGGCGACCTCGCGGAGGTAGCCGAGGCCGTCGCCGTTCACCGTGGCCGGAGCGGTGAGCCACCAGGCGAGCGCGAGGGCGAGCAGCACCGGCGCGGCGACGGACCAGCGCCCCGCGGTCGTCGACCGGCGGTGCGCTGCGCCCTCGAGGTCCTGCCTGCCTCGCATGGGGACGCACTCTAGCACGTCCGACCGAGGAGCACGCGTGCCCGCCCGCGGCAGACGCGCTAACATGCGAGCCAGGCGAAGCGAGGAGCTGCCGATGAAGGTCTGCGTCGTCAACGGTCAAGCGGCACGAGGCCTACGACCGGCGTCTGGCGCGACCGTACGACGAGCCGGGGCGGTAGGCCGCACCTCCTGGAGCTCCCTCCCAAGCGGAGCACGGATCACGGAGTCCAGCCCGAGCGGTGGCCGCAGAGCGGGCGCGGTTGACCAGTGCCGACCCGGTCCGGTACTGTCGCCAGCGAGCGGAGCTGAATGTCCTGGAAACTCACCTGCCTCCTCGGGCTGGGGCTCGGCCTCGGCGCTGCCTGTCACGGGGCGCCGTGCGATCGCTGGTATACGGGGAGCGAGGCCTGCGATCGGCTCCGCGAGGCCTTCCTCGCCGTGTGCCCGACCGACCCGCCGCTGGACTGCGCGCAGCTCCTGCGCGCTCAGTGCGCGCCCCCGAACCGGCTCTGCGCCGACGGGGTCGACGCCTGCGCGGCCTCGGTGAAGGCCGCGCCGAGCTGCGGCGAGGCCGGGCAGGTCACCTGCAACCTGAGCTGCTTCGAGTGACGATGCGCTGCGCGCGGAGGTCTCGATGAAACCAAAGGTGTTGCTCCTCATCCTCGTCGTCGCCGCGCTCGGCGTCCTCGCCTACCTGCTCGTGCGTGGCGCGGGGAAGCCCCACGAGGTGGCCACCGGCAGCGGCTCGGTCAGCGAGCCCGATCGCCCGAGCTCCTCCGGCGGCGGCGGCTCGAGCGGCGCGCCGGTGCGGCCGCCGCTCGTCGGCAGCAGCCCCGGGACGGGCAGCGTCGCCGCGGCGGCGCCCGACGTGCGCCCCCGCCTCACCGAGGCAGGTGTGAACCCGGCCGAGCCGGGGATCGCGCCGCTGCAGGCGAAGGCCGCGAAGGCCGCGCTCCTCCGCCAGCGCGACTTGTACCGGGTCGAGCTGAGGGCGATCCAGGAGCGCATCGTCAATGTGAAGAAGCGCCTGCAGGACCTCGAGAAGTCGGGGGCCGCCACGCCGATCCAGCTCCAGCAGATCCAGACCCAGCTCCAGCAGATGGTCGACGCCGAGCCGCGGATGAAGCTCCGCGTCCAGGAGCTCGAGGGGCAGCTGAAGAAGCAGAAGCTGGAGGAGGAGCTGAGGGACCGGGAGAAGAGCGAGAAGAAGCCGTAGCCCGCGAGCGCCGTAGCCCGCGAGAGCGAGGGTCCGCGTGAACATCAGTCTGCTGAACCAGAAGTACGTCCCTGTCCGCAAGCTCGCCGAGGGCGGGATGGGCGAGATCTTCCTCGCCCGTCAGACCGGCGTCGCCGGCTTCCAGCGAGAGGTGGTGCTCAAGCGCCTCCACCGCCGGCTCTCCGAGAACCCGCGCGCGGCCGAGATGCTCCTCGAGGAGGCGCGCCTCGCCGCCGCGCTGAGCCACCCGAACATCGTGCAGATCTACGACATCGGCGAGGAGGACGGCGCGTACTTCATCGTGATGGAGCGGGTGCTCGGCGCCAGCCTGCGCGAGCTCGCCGAGGCGACGACGCGCCAGGGCCAGATGATCCCGATGGAGCTCTCGCTCAGCATCATCGCCCAGGTGCTCGAGGGACTGCGCTACGCACACTCCTTCCGCGACGAGAGCGGGCGGCCGCTGAAGATCGTCCATCGCGACATCGGCCCGAACAACATCCTCATCTCCGTCGACGGCGCCGTGAAGATCGCGGACTTCGGCATCGCCCGCGCGGAGACGCAGCTGCAGACGGAGAGCGGTCCGCGGCCGGGCAAGTTCGCCTACATGTCCCCGGAGGCGGTCCGCGGCGAGCCCATGGACGCACGCGCTGATCTCTTCAGCACCGGCGTGCTCCTCTACGAGCTCACCGTCGGACAGCGCCTGTTCCGGGCGGCCTCCTACCAGGACCTCCAGCGAGTGGTGAACGAGCCCATCCCGCCGCCGACCTTCGCCCGCGCCGGCTACCCGGTCGACCTCGAGATCCTGGTCATGCGGGCGCTCGAGCGGACGCCGGCCGAGCGGTTCGGCAGCGCCGAGGAGATGCTCGAGGCGCTCGAGGAGTTCGCCCACGACACCGGCATGCGCCTCTCGCGCCTGCGCCTGGCGCGCTTCATCGGCAAGGTGCTCGGCAAGTCGGGCGCGGCGCTGGAGGCCGCGCAGGAGCCGCGTGAGGGGTCGGTGCCCGAGGCGCCGGCGGAGGACCTCGACTTCGATCGCGGCGGGATGTTCGGTCGGGGCCGCGGCGCCGAGGGCTCGGCGCCCGACGCCGCCGGGGAGGGGAGCGCACCGGAGGTGGTCGCCGAGGAGGCCAGCGTGCCGGCGGCCGCGCCGGTGAGGACCGAGACCACGGCCGTACGCGAGGAGCGCGTCCGGCGGGTGCGCGAGGCCGTCCAGCAGGCGAACGAGGCGATCGCGGAGCTGGTGGCCGCGTCCGACGACGACGAGGCCGAGGAGGGCCGCACCGTCGAGATCAAGGCCGCCGTCCAGGTCGCGCTGCGGGCGGACTCGGTGGAGGCCGAGGACGACCCTGCGGCGCGGCAGCTCCGGGCCGAGCCCGCCTTGCTGGTGAAGCGGCGTGCTGCTGGGGGCACGGAGGCGCCCGCGGCGACGTCGGAGCTCGAGCCCGCCCCGGCGCTGCGCGACGGCTCGGCGCTGATCGTCACCGACGAGCTGGTCGAGGAGGAGCTCGACCTGGGTGATCCAGGCGACAACCTGATCCGCGAGCGGCCGCTGGCCCAGGTGGCGACGGAGCCGGAGCTCGAGGTCCCGCCGGCGGAGGGGCTCTCCCCCGAGGCGACCCCGCAGATGGGATCCGAGCTGCCGGCCCGCGAGCGCTCGTCGGTGACCGCGCAGCGGCTGGCGCCGGAGGCATCGCCCGATCTCCTCGATGCGCTCGCGGACATCTCCGCCGAGCTGAAGGCGGCGGCGGCCTCGGACCGCCGGCGCGAGGAGGCGCTCGCGCAGATGCTGGAGTCGCTGGGAGGCGACACGGAGGTGCCACCGCCGGCCCCGCGCGCTGCACCGCCGGCCCCGACGCCACCGGCCGCGCCGCTCCAGGCACCACCGCCGCTGCCGGCGCTCGTCGCGTCACCGGCGCCGGCCGCGCTGCCAGCGGCGCCGACGCCCGCGGCGCTCGTCGCGTCACCGGCGCCGGCCGCGCTGCTCACGGGCCGCGCCCCGCAGACCGCGCTACCGCCCGCGTCACCACCGCCCGCGTCACCGGCGGCCGCGTCACCGCCCGCGTCACCGCCGCCCGCGTCACCGCCGCCCGCGTCACCACCGCCCGCTGCCAGCCCGGCGGCCGCTTCGCTGCTCTCCCCCTCGTCGCTGCCGGCCTCTCCGCCGAGCGGGATCGCCGCCGCGAGCGACGAGCTCGAGGACGCGGACGGCGGTCGGCGCGCTCCCGACGATCTCGAGCTATCCGATCTGCGCGGGGCGCGGCACCGCGAGATCTCCGTCGACGAGGAGCTGGAGCTGGAGGCTGACGGCGACACCATCGTGCTGCAGCCCGAGGAGGCGAGCGTGGTGGAGGCGGTCGCCCCGCCGCCGCTGCCGCCCGCGAGCCCGCCGCCGCCGCCCGCCGCCGCCTCGGCGCCGAGGCCCCCGGCTGCACCCGGCAAGCCGGCCCCTGAGCCCCAGGCCGCGGCCACACCGAGCGATCCCCCCACCGCGAGGCCGGCCGAGCCGCCGCCTGCCACGACGCCCGATCCTGCCGGTGGCCTCGCTGCCGAGGCATCGGCGCCAGGCAGCGACGACGACGGGCTCGACGCGCCCACCATCACCGAGACCCCCGAGCACAAGGGCAAGGGCAAGCGCCGGCGACGCGGGGGCAAGCGTCGCCGGTAGCGCTCTCCGGGAGCTGCCGCGACCAACATTTGACGGCTCCGGCGCTTCGTTGCTACGATGCCGCTCCGATGAACACCACGCTACTGGAGCGGCTGAAAGGATTCCAGATCCCGCCGATGACGACCATCGGGCCTGGCCTGCATGTCGTCGCGCGCCTGAGTGGAGTCGACTTCCAGTCGATGCTCGACTCGCCCTCCTTTGGCTTCACCCGCCCCTTCGACGCCAACTTCGGCAAGATGATGGTGCGCACGGCCTCTCACCTCCTCGGTGGCGACGCCTGCGGGCGGTTCGGGTTCACCGAGCTGATGGAGATGTCGATCCTCCTCGACCACCACACGCTGTCCTCGCACTGGCACGACGCGACGGACCTGCAGAGCTACCTGGTGGCGCTCTCCTCGAGCAAGATCAGCCTGCAGGTGGAGGACGAGGCGCTCTTCAGCTGCAAGCTCTACGCGTTCAACAAGCCCGACCTGGTGATCGCCTACTTCCTCTGGCGCCGCCAGGAGGCCTCGATGGCCGCGCTCGATCGCTACTGCACCTACGTGCTCTCGAAGGAGAACGCCAACCCGGCGACGGTGGCGAGCATCCTCGAGGGGCTGGGGCCGATCGAGAAGGAGGAGATCCTGCGGCAGAACCACATCGAGTACGCGCAGCTGCCTGCCTGGCAGCGCTCCGGCGCCGCGGTCTTCCTCCCGAGCGGGCAGGACAAGGTCGCGGTGGAGACCAACCTGCCCAAGGAAGCGGACTACGGACCCTACCTCCAGCCGTACCTTGACTGACGACGCGCGCGACGAAGGTGAGGGTGAGGGTGAGGGCGGCTTCCGCTTCTCGAGCCGCCTCGAGCGCCGCATCGTGCGCCGGGCCGGGGCCGCCGTGGGGGACTACGCGCTCCTCGGGGAGGGGGACCATGTCCTGGTCGCCGTCTCTGGGGGCAAGGACTCGCTGGCGATGCTGCAGGTGCTGCGCCTCCTGCTGCGCCGCTCGCCGGTGGCGTTCCGCCTGACGGTGGTCACCATCCACCAGGGTCACGCCTCGTTCGACACCGCGCCCCTCGAGGCGCACTACCGCTCGCTCGAGGTCCCCTACCTGATCGAGCGGGTGCCCATCGACGAGATCCTCGCGGCCAAGCTCGAGCCGGGGGTGATCCCCTGCTCGCTCTGCTCGCGCATCCGCCGCGGCGCGCTCTACACCATCGCCGCCCGGCTCGGCTGCAACAAGGTCGCGCTCGGCCACCACCTGGATGACCTGGCCGAGACGCTGCTGATGAACCTCTTCTACGGCGGGCAGCTCCGCTCGATGGCGCCTGTCTACCGCAGCGACGACGGCCGCCACCTGGTCATCCGTCCGCTCTGCTACGTCCCGGAGGCGTGGCTCGCAGAGTACGCGCGCGAGCGCGCGCTGCCCGTCACGAGCTGCGCGACCCCTGGCTGCGGCACCGGCGACGGCAGCCGCCAGCGGATGAAGCGCCTGATCGCCGAGCTGGACCGGGAGCGGCCAGGCGTCCGCTGGCAGATGCTGCGGGCCCTGCGCAACGTCCGGGGCGAGCACCTCCTCGACCCCAGGCTGCTCCCCGCCGGAGGTGAGGCGCAGGCGCGCTGAGGCCGCTCACCCGCGCGCGCGACCTCGCTCGGCGCTGCGCGGCGCTGCTCGCCACCCCGTGTGCGGTTGAGGGGTCTGAGGTGCGGTGATACACTACCGCACCATCGCGGTCGGCGCTCCGCACGCAGCGGAGCGAGCGAGGACCGCCGAGGCGAAGCGGACCACTGACCTTGAAGCACAAGCCGCTCGGACAACTGCTGGTGCAGCGCGGCGTGCTCGCGCCGATGAAGCTGCGAGAGGCGCTGGAGCTCCAGCGGGCCTCGGGCAACCGCCTGGCGACCGAGTGCCACGTCCGCAAGCTGGCCTCCGAGGAGGATCTCCTCGCCTGCCTGAGCGACCAGATCGGCGTCCCGGGGGTGCAGATCTCGAGCCTGGTCCTGCCGCTCGCGATCCTCGACGTGCTGCCCGAGCAGGCTGCGCAGAAGCAGCTCGTCCTGCCAGTGAGGATGGACCCGGATCGGCTCTTCCTGGCGATGGCCGACCCGCTGGACGGCGCGCTCCTCTCCGAGCTGGCCTTCGTCTCCAATCGCAAGGTGGTGGCCGGGGTCGCGCTCTCCGGCCTCCTCCGCCGCGCGATCAACGACGCCTACGCGGCCAAGCGCGGCGGCGAGCTCGACTTCCGCGGCGAGCACGCCACCGAGGCTGACGCCGCGCTGCCAGTGGACTTCGTCTACGCTCGCGAGGTGGCGAGGGTGCCCCCCGAGCTGATGACCGACCCGGCGCCGCCGCCCGGGCGTCGCCGCCCCGGCGCCTCGAGCGAGATCTCGATCCAGGTCGACGACAGCCCCGTCGACATCGTCATCTCCGTCGACGAGCCGCCGCCCGAGCCGCGGGGCGCCTCGCAGGTGGCGCCGCTGCCTCGACTGCGGGCCAGCGTGCTGGTCGTCGACGACGACGAGGAGCTGCGCAGGCTGATGGCTCGCGTCCTGCGCGCGAAGGGGCTCGAGGTGCGCGAGGCCGGTCGCGGGCTCGAGGCGCTGAACCAGATCAAGGCGGCGCCGCCGGAGCTGCTCATCCTCGACGCGATGCTGCCCGAGATCCACGGCTTCGACATCTGCCGCAAGCTGCGCGCCAGCGACCGCTACGGCAACATCCCAATCATCATGATCTCCTCGCTGTACCGCGGGTGGCGCTTCGCTCGCGACCTGAAGGAGAGCTACGGGGTCGACTCGTTCCTGGAGAAGCCGTTCACCCTCGATGCCCTCTGGACCACCGTCGAGCGCGTGCTCGCCAGCCGGCGACGCCAGCCGTCGCCGCGGCCTGCGGCGCGGACCGAGGATCTGCTCCGGGAGTGCATGGCGCTCTTCCGCGCCGAGGACCTCGACGGCGCCATCGAGAAGTGCCGCGAGGGTGTCCGCCTCGACCCGCTCTCGGCCCAGCTGCACTTCCGGCTCGGCATCTTCTACCTGAAGAAGAAGGGGATGCTCTACCAGGCGCTGCACGAGCTGGAGGAGGCGGTGGCGCTCGACCCCGAGCTCTTCTCGGCCCAGCGGAGCCTGGCCATCCTCTACCAGCGCAAGGGCTTCAAGAACAAGGCGATCGACATGTGGGAGCGGGCCCTACGCAGCAGCCCGACCCCCGAGGCGCGTGATAAGATAAGAAACCACCTAAAGAACCTGCTCTAGGGGCGGTCAAAGGAGTCAGGGCGGAGCGGAGCGGGCGCCGGGGAAGCGAGCACCGAGCGGTGAGGCGAGAGACGCGATGAAGTTCGTTTGCGAGAAGTGCAACACGAAGTACACGATCGCCGACGAGAAGGTGCGTCGCAAGGTCCTCAAGATCCGCTGCAAGAACTGCTCGAGCATCATCGTCGTCCGCGAGCCGGGCGCGCCCTCGACAGAGGTGCCCGCCGTCGAGGAGCCCGAGCGGGGCAGCCAGGGGCGGGCGCTCGAGCGAGCCTTCGACGGGGCCTTCAACAAGGCGGGCGGCAGGGCGCGCCGGGTCTCCAGCGCGGCCCAGCCGCTCCGGATGTCGCCGGCCAGCGCGCTCGCCTCGTCGGACCTGATCGAGGAGGAGGCGCCGTCCGAGCAGACCCGCCTCTCCAGCATCCCCGACTTCCTGCAGGAGAGCCCCTCGAGCGGCGGCGCCAGCAGCAGCGCAGCCTCGGACGATGAGTGGTACCTCGCCGTCGACACCAGCCAGTTCGGCCCGATGGGTTTCTCCGAGCTCTGCTCGCGCGTCAGGCGCGGCGAGACCGGCGCGGAGGCCTATGTCTGGCGGGATGGGTTCGACGACTGGCTCGAGATCAATGACGTGCCGGAGCTGAAGCCCTACGTCCCGCGGCACCCACCGCCTCCTCCGCGAGGCCGCTCCGGGCTCTTCCCGGTCGCCGCCTCGCTGCCGCCGCTGGCGGGAGGCAGCCCCAACATCCCGCCGCCGGTGCCGCCGGGGAATCCGTACCTGCAGCCGATGCGGCAGGTGCCCGCCACGATCCAGCAGCATCCGCTCCCGCCGCGTCCAGCCTCGCAGGTGCCGACCGCGCCGGCGCATCCGGCGGTCTCCTCGCTCTCGTCCTCTTACCAGCAGCGGCCCACGATGCAGACGCTGCCGCCAGGTACGGCCGCGCCGCAACCTCCGGCGCCCGAGCCGGCGCATGACTCGGGGCTGCTCAACCTGCTGCCGACGCCGGCCGCGCCGGCGGCGATGCCGACCGCGGGCGCCCCCCTCGAGCAGTACCCGGCGCCGGCGCCGGCACCGATGCCGCCGCGCGCCTCGGGGGGCACGCCGCTGCTGCTGAAGATCACCGCCGTCGCCGGCGTCGCCTCCCTGCTCTGCGGGATCGCGCTGGTCGCCTACTTCATCTTCTTCGATCGCAGCGACAAGCAGCGGCCGCGCGTGGCCATCGCGCCCTCGCTCGGCGATCCGGCCCAGGTGACGCCGCCCACCCCGGTCGCGACGCCGCGTCCGGACTCGGGGGGCTCCTTCCAGCCGATGGAGATCGAGCGCTCGCCGAAGGGCGAGAAGGCGCCGGTGGCCAAGCACCACGTGGCAGCCAAGGTGGCGCGCCCGCCGGCCAAGGCGGCGGCGCCCTCCGGCCCGACCCTCGACGAGAAGCAGCGGGCGCTGATGGCGCTCTATGGCAACAAGGGCGATCAGCCCGGCGGCGGACCGCCGAGCGCCGCGGTGACCGGGCGTCGTCCGCGAGGACCGGTCCGGCAGATCACTCCGAACGACATCCAGTCGATGCAGCGCAAGCACCGCGGGCCGCTCTCGGCCTGCTACGAGCGCGCCCTGAAGCGGGATGACTCGCTGGCCGAGCTGAAGGCCGAGATCACCGTCACCATCAGCGACGAGGGCGCGGTCAAGGGCGTGAGCATCTCCGGCGTGGGGAACGACGACCTCGCCAGCTGCCTGCGCAAGGACATCCGCACCTGGGTCTTCGACCCGATGGGCGAGCAGACCTTCAAGTTCCCGATCATCTTCCGCGGCTCGTGAGCGGCGTCCGGTAGAGCGTGAAGCGTCCGGGCTCGCCCGGCGGAGGCCAGGCGCGTACGCCCTTCCGCGCCAGCCAGCGCGCGAGCGGCGTCATCCGCGGATCGACCTCGTCGATGAGCACCTGGTCGATGCCGAGCCGCCGCTGCTCGTCCTCGACGAGCTCCGGCCTGTGGAGGAGGTCGAGGTACCGCCTCAGCGCGGCGGCGCCGCGGGTGTTGCGTGGGTCGACGTAGAGGCGCACGCGAGGGGTGAGCCAGAGGAGCCAGGGGCCCGCGTCGAAGGGGGCGAGGAGACGCGCCGCGGGCGCCGCCTCGAGCAGGTGGGCCGCGGCGGCGAGCGGCGCGTCCTCGCGCTCGAGGACCGGGCGCGGACCGGCGCGCCGCGCGTGCCAGGCCACCGGAGCTGCTGCCGCCGCCGCGAGGAGCAGCGCGAGGCCGGGGGCCCGGCGGACGAGCGGACCGCTCGTGGAGGCCAGCGCGCGCGTCAGCCCCGCGGCGATCCCGGGGACGCCGAGGAGGGCGCCGAGGAGGACGAAGCGCTGCGACGCGCAGGCGAGCGCCAGCGCGGCCCCGACCGGGAGGCTCTCCCGCCAGGAGCGGGTCGGCGCCAGCGCGGCGAGGAGGGCGAGGGCGGCGAGCACGTGGACCGGCGCCTGCACGAGGAGCGGCGCGCGCCAGAGCGGCTGCCACTCCACGATCAGCGCCCGGTAGGTGCCGGCGCCGAGCAGGTGGTCGACGAGCTGGCGGTACACGTCGAGGCCGTTTGGCCCGACCAGGGCAAGCGCCGGTTGCAGCGCGAGCACGGCGCCGAGCAGCGACCGGTACCGGCGAGCGCCGGGCGGCGGTGTCGCGAGCAGCCCGGCGGCGATGATCAGCCAGCCGACGACGAAGGAGCCGTGCAGGTTCGCCCAGAGCGCCCCCGCGGGGAGCAGGGCGAGCAGCCAGCGCGGCTCGCGGCGGCCGGCCTCGACGAGGACGCCGCAGAGCCCCGCCAGCCAGTAGCCGTGCAGGTCGTTCCGCGCCGTCAGGCGGGGCGCGGCCGCGATCAGCGCGAGCAGCAGGAGCCCGCTCGCGAGCGAGGGGGAGGCGCCGCGGGCGCACGCCAGGCGGTGCGCCAGCAGGATCGCGAGGGCGAGGAGCGCGAGCTTGAGCAC
>JAKLHH010001179.1 GCA_022710245.1 Myxococcota bacterium | reverse complement strand
CGCCGACGAAGCCGACGCCGATCCCGCCGCGCGTGACGCCCGCGACGTCGAGCTGGTAGCGGGCGCCGAGGTCGCTGTCCGCGCTGGCGCCGCGCAGGAAGAGCCGCGGCTCGAGGGCGAAGCGCTTGCCGGCGCTCGCCGCGGCGAGGGTGGGCTCCAGCGGGTGCGCGTAGAGGACGCCGCCGAGCGCGTCCGACCCCCAGCGCGTCGAGCCGCCGCCCCGCTCCACCTCGATCGAGCGCACGGTGCGCGCGTCGAGGGTGAAGAAGTACTGATTCGGTCCCTGCCGGTAGGTGGAGTTGTTGAGGCGGATGCCATCGAAGAGCAGCAGCGTCTGCTGGCCGGTGAGGCCGCGCAGGTAGGCCGAGCCCTGCCCGTGCGCCGACTGCTGCACGAAGACCCCGGCCTCGTAGCGGAGGGCGTCGGGGGCCGAGCGGGGAAGCCGGCGATCGAGGTCCCGCCGCGTCACCGTGCTCGTCGCGCGGTCCTCGGCCAGCGACTCCTGCTCCCCGGCGTGCTCCCCTCGCACCACGGTCTCGTAGCGCTCCTTGGTCTCCTCCGCCGCCGGCTGCGAGGTGGGCTCCGCGCGGACCGGACCTGCGGCGAGCAGCGCGGCGAGCACCAGACCACAGCGAGCCATCATCGGGCGGACTTGAACACCTCGACCACGATAGAAGGTGCGGGAAGCTGTGAACAATCGGGTGAACACCTGACCCGACCTTACCCTCGCGGCGGCGCGGTCGACAGATTCCTGAGGGTCGGGCCGCGCCTGGCGCGAGAAAAGTCGAGGACCTCGTCGAGAAGGCGCCGGGAGATCGGGCAGTTACGTGACGCACGGGCGGGAACGGCGCGTGCAGAAGGGCCCGCCGGAGGTTCGCCATGTGTAGCTGCCGTGCGCTCTGCTCCCTTTGCCTGCTCGTCATCCTGCCCGCCTGCGGCGGTCGCCCTCTCGCCGCTGGAGGCGAGGACGCCACCCCCGGTCCCCGGTCCGACAGCGGCCTGCAGCGGCTCGACGGTGCTCCGGCGAAGCCCGACCTGACCCACGCCGACGTGGGTTGCATCTCCCTGCCGGGCTGTCAGTCCCAGGCAGAGTGTCCCGACGACCAGCTCTGCGGCGGCTGCCACGCCGACCCCTGCTGTCCGATGTGTCCCGTCTGCATCCGTCAGTGCAACCCGCTGCCGAAGACCGCCTGCTCGAAGAACGAGGAGTGCCCCGACGGCGCCTACTGCGAGCACGACGGCCTCTGCGTCGTGACCGGCGGCAAGGCGGGCACCTGCAAGAAGCTCCCGGTCTGCGGGGACACCGGCGCCAAGTGCACGCCCACCTGCGGCTGCGACGGCAAGACCTACTGCACCGCCTGCGAGGCGCACGCGGCGGGGGTCTCGGTGGCGGTCGGCACCGGCGGCTGCCTGGCGCCGACCTGCGCCGACCTGGAGAAGCTCTACGCCGCCGAGGTGGAGAAGGCGAAGAGCTGCTGCGAGCTCTGCGCCTCCGTGCAGTGCGTGACCAAGGTGGCGGCCCTCTTCTGCGGGTGTGAGACCTTCGTCAACACCATCACCCCGGCGATGACGGCGATCAAGAACGAGTTCCTGGCGCGCAGCTGCTTCTTCTCCATGCCCCCGTGCGGGATCAAGTGCGCGCCGCCCCCGCCCGCCTTCTGCGGCCCTGGTGGCGTCTGCCTGCCCGGCGGCGACTGAACCGTGTCCTCGAGGTGGCGATCGCCCGAGCGGGGCTGCTAGGCTCAGCCGACGGGCTCGTGGCCCGAGGAGGCTGGAGATGAGCACGCTCCCCCGCGCCTTCCGGCGCTTCCAGGAACGCTACCCCGAGGTCGAGCACGCGCACGCGCAGCTCTCGCAGGTGATCAACGAGCAGGGCCCGCTCGACGCCCGCGCCCGCCGCCTGGTAAGGCTCGGCATCGCCATCGGTCAGGGGAGCGTCGGCGCGGTCAAGTCGCACGCCCGGCGCGCGCTCGAGGAGGGCTTCGCCGCCGAGGAGCTCCGCCAGGCGGCGCTCCTCGCCATCACCACCGCCGGCTTCGCGGCGGCGATCGCCGCGACGGAGTGGGTCGAGGAGGTGCTGGAGGAGGCGCGGCCTGGCTGATCGATCGCCGGCGCGGGCGAGCCGGCGCGATGCTCAGTCGCGCGGCACCCGGGTCAGCCTCGCCGTCACGCTGAAGGGGAGGTAGGGCCAGCCGTCGCCCGCCACCCGCTCGCCGGTGCGCGTGCAGAACAGGTGGATCACCATCTCCTCGCGTGGCTCCGGGATCCAGAGCGCGTCGACGGCGTAGTAGCCGTCCGGCATGGTCACCTCGCGCAGGCTCTCGCCGGTGGCGCTCCAGTCCATCGGATCGTAGCCGTCGCGCACACAGAGCGCCCCGCCGCGGAGCCCGAGCCCGAAGCGGGTCCGCTCTGCCGCCGCCGAGGCGAGCTCGCGGAGCGGCGCTCCGAGGCGCACGTGCACGACGTAGTCGAGCTGCGGCGAGCCGGTGCCGAGGAGCACCACCGCCTGCGCGTCGACGAGCGAGCGCAGTGGCTCGCGCAGCTCCTCGCCCGGGGGCAATTGCGGGTCCTCGCGGCCTCCGGCCGCTCCGGGATGAGACCGCCGCAGTTCGCCCTGCTCGCCTCCTGCGGAGGCTCCGCGATGAAAGGCGAAATAATCAGCGCCCTCGGCGAGCACCAGCGCGGCGCCGGGCGAGTAGAACATCAGCCCCAGCCCCGCCGCGTGGAGCTCCACCGTTCCGCCTGGCTCCTCGATCTCCACGCTAGCTCTCCCGCGCCAGTTCGTCCTTCGTCGCGGAGCGTCCGGAAGACGCGAGCAGGGCGAATCTGCCCTGCTCGCCTCCTGCGGAGGCTCCGCGATGAAGGGCAAATTGCTCTCGCGACCCTCGCGCCCTCACGCGCGAGCGCGCTGGCGCAGCGTAGTAACTCGCGCCGCGCGGTTCAAGTGTTGATCGCGGCGGCCCGCGAGTGGGGAGCGGCGCTGCCCCCGGGCCCGGTCAGCGCGCGAGCACGCCCGCGGCCACGCA
>JAKLHH010001178.1 GCA_022710245.1 Myxococcota bacterium | reverse complement strand
CCGCCGACCAGCGTGAGCCCCTCGAGGCCGCGCGTCTCGTCGAGACGGGCGAGGATCGCCTCGATCGTGAGCCGCTCGCCGCCGTCCGGGTCATGCATCTCCGGGTTGCAGCAGCCGGGGCAGCGCCGCGTGCACCCCTGCACCCAGACGGCAAACCGGCGGCCCGGGCCCTCTGCCTCGGTGTCAGGGATGATCTGCGCCACGCGGAGCTCGCCCGGCGCGTCGGTGTGCTGGCTCAAGGTGGCGATCACCATACCTCTGCTCGGGCGACCCGCTCAATACCGAGCTGCGTCCTCGTCGCGGGCAGCGCAAGCATACGTGCGAGTGGTGATCGCCCTTCCGTGGCTCAGAAGGTCCAGGAGAGGACGCCCGCGCCGCCGCCGCCGCCGGTCGGTCCGAACGCGAGATCGGGGAGGTAGAGGTGCCGCCCGGGCGCCGCGCGGACACCGCGCAGGTGGCGCGGCGCCGCGTACCACTTCACCAGGCTGATGACGCCATGGACGAAGAACCAGGCGCCGAGCACGCCGAAGCCGATGCCCAGCCCCAGCATGTTCTTGTCCTTCACCAGCGCGCCGAGCGGCGTCATCACCACGCCGAGCAGGAGGTTGCCGCCGCCCCAGATCGTCTGTCCCCAGGCCCAGCCGCCGGGCAGCCAGCGCCCCTGGACTCCGTAGCCGAGATCCGCGCCGAGGAAGACCACGTCGACGATGCCGAGGATGACCCCGCTCGCCACCGCGCACCCGGTGCCACAGTCGCCGCCGCTGCCCCAGTCGTGGTCGTCGGCGCGCGCGCGTCCCTCGGCGAAGACGATCACCCCGGCGATCAGCAGCACCCCGATCAGGCCTCGCATGCAGAGCTCCTCGCGGACCGGCTGGAGCTCGAGGATAAGGGCAGAGGACCGGCGCGCACAACAGCCAGAGCACCGACCCCCTGGCGCCCCCTAGCGCCACTGCCGTTCAGTTAGCGAGCCAACACGCTCGCTCGGCCCCCCCCCGCGTGACTGTCGGCGGTGGCCTCCATCCCGAGAGCCGAGGCCGACTCGGCCCACGGACCCTCGTCGAGCGCCAGAAGAGCCTGCTCCACCACCGACGACGAACGCACGACGAATCGGCCCCGAGCGCGACTCGCGCCCGGCGCCTTCCCTAGGAGGTCCGTGGGCCGAGTGGGCCGAGGACACCGCCAGCCGCGAGTGCCCGAGGGGCTACCTGATCGGCGTTGGTGAGAGGGGCCCCTACCGCGGGCAGCTCCACCTGACCAGGTACTCGAACCGCCGCTCCGCCCCCGGGAAGCTTCGATCCGCAGCGAGCCGCAGCCCCCCGCGCTCGGCGGTGACGGTGAGCGGCCGCCCGCTGGTCGGATCGACAGCCAGCGAGCGGAGCGGCTCGCGCTGCAGCGCGTCCCTCGTCGGAGCGCAGGCGTCTGCCGCCAGGCGGCGAGCCGCCGCGTGGAGGCGGAGCGCCGCCAGCAGGAACCGCCGCTGGGCGACCCGGACGAGGAGCGGCGTGGGCAGGGTCTTCTCGGCCGAGAGGCGACCCCGGAAGATCGCGACCAGCGCCAGCTGCACCTCCTCGAGCAAGGCCCGAGGGTCGCCCTTGGGCGCGGCCATCCGGCCCCGGACCGCGCGCTCGGTCGCCTCGGCCTCGGAGCGCGCCTTGCGCGCCACCTGCTGGATCCCCGCGACGCAGCTCTCCAGGCTCGCCGTGGGCGGACAGACCTGGAGGCGAGCCGCGAGCACGTCCCGCCAGGCCCGGCGCACCAGCACCACGCCCCCGCGCTCGTCGCGAGGCCTCGCGCGATCCTGCAGCTCGCGGACGCTGTGGAGCCCGTCGTCGAGCTCGTACCCGCGGAGGTAGTCCGCGACGGGGGGCTCGCTCTCGAGGAGGACGCCGAGCTCCCGCTCGATGCGGAGCAGCAGCTCGCTCGCCAGGGGCCGCGCGCGCCCGAGGAGGTTGGCGAGGACGGGGACCGGCGCCAGGCTCGCCGTCGTGCTCAGCGCCAGGGGGCCGGGGCCAGCCTGACCTCGCGCGAGGTCCTGCCCGTAGCGCAGGCCGTCGAGGAGGAGGGACGCGGCCGCTCCGTCGCTGGCCGGCTCGTCCTCGCGGAGGAGCTCCCAGGCGCGCGCCGCGAGGACCATGTTGATGGCCACCATGCGGCCAGGCTCCCGCGGCCAGCGCTCGCTGAAGGGTGTGCAGGCATCGCCGCGCTGGAGGGCGGCGGTGAGCCGCGCGAGCGCGGGCTCGCACACCTTGACGATGCTCCGGACCACGGCGGGGTCCGGGCTCTGCCTCATCGGCACCAGCTCGAAGGGGGCTCTCGAGGGCTCGAAGAGCGCCTGGAACAGCCGGGCTCCCCCCTTCCCCTTCGAGAGCAGCTGGTGGCAAGGAGCGTGCTCCTTGCCCTCGAGCATCGCGGAGAGCTGCGGCCCTGCGCGCCCGGGGAGCGCGGCGCCGCGCAGGACGGGCCGCACGCAGACGCGGGCCCGGTCCCGCGCCCGCGCCTCCTCGATGGCCTTCACCTCGCCATTGATCGCGTCCTCCGAGACCAGGCTCCGCGCCTGGCGAGCGAGCTCGTCGGGCGAGGTCTGCTTCGCGTCGCGGCGGCACGAGGTCAGGATCAGCAGCGCGGCCAGCCAGACAGTCTTCATGCGGCTCTTCCTCCTGCGTGGGCACTCTAGCGCTCGAGTGTGGGCCCCGCCCAGAAAATAGTTTCGTGCCGCACACTTGAACGCCTCTCCTCATTTGCTACACCTAACTCTGGAGCCCTTGACCGGCTTCCGCGCAGTGCGCCTGTTCTTCCTCCCTCCTCGAACGGGCGTTCTACCTTCCGCCTGCAGTCGGTCCCTCCGTAGCCGTCTGAACCGTATGAACCCCTCTTGGCGGATCGCGACCGGTCAAGGCTCCCATTAGTTGACCGTGGGCGGCGCCTCCTCTCCGCCTCTGGCTCTTCCCTTTCCCGGGAGGGCGTGATATCGCTGTCAGAGTGAGGGCGATTGCCCTTGCAGCCTTTCACGCATTGAACCTAGAATATTTGC